>JBDTMP010000130.1:0-9860 GCA_039934215.1 Ginsengibacter sp. | reverse complement strand
CCGGGAAGCAGTGATGGCCTATGTGTGAATTCGTTCAATTGACGTCGCAACGATGGCTTAATCTCCCACGTTTATCATCCTGAAAATAAATTGATTAACCGGAACATGGAGTTTTCGTCAGTTAGTCTTTTGTTTAGAGGAACGTCGTGAAGGGAATATTTTAAACTGGAAAGGCAAAATTATTTTAGAATGACACTATGCCTTTCCAAATACTGATAAAAAAAACAGGCCCTTCTGTAGAAACAGAACGACCTTTTACGATTGCTTGTATATGAGACTCTTTAATTAATATTATTTGTGAAACAGGTGATATTTTTTAAGAAAATGTTTTAATAATTTTACCTGCCTCAGCGGCTATCACCGCGTTTTTAATTCCTTCGAACAACAAAATTAATCTACATGTATAAGATACAATAACGAAGTTATTACCTGTTTTATTATGCCAGAAGTGTTATAAAATTTTTGTAAGCCTTGCCTGTCATAACTTTCATGATAAATTTTTAATGATGCCCAACCTTGTTTCAGATACATTATTTCAATTAATACAATCACTCGAGAAATCAGAAAAGAGACATTTCAAGCTTTATATTAAAAGAAGCTCTTCCAAAGAAGATCTTAAAATAATACGCTTGTTTGATGCTTTGGACAAACTTTCGGAATATGATGAAAGACATTTACTAAAAATGCTGCCTGATATTACAAAGCCGCAGTTGTCCAATTTAAAGACGCACCTGTATAAACAAGTACTCGCAAGCCTGCGCCTTTTAAAAACGAATGAAAACATAGACCTGAAGTTGAGTGAGCACCTTGACAATGCACGCCTCCTGTATAATAAAGGGCTTAAACTGCAAAGCCTCAATATTCTCGAAAAGGCCAAAGAACTGGCGAAAACAAACCAGAAAATGAATTTTCTTGTACAGGTTATTTCACTTGAGAAAAAAATAGAAACCTTACATATTACAAGAAGCAGCCTTGAAAAAACTGAATTGCTTGCTGAAGAAGCGCTTGATATAAGCGGGCATATTGATAGGGTTACAAAGTTATCTAACCTGGCGCTTTTACTCTACCGGTGGTATGTAAAGAATGGCCATGCACGGGATGAGCAAGATGAAAAGGGAATACGTGAATTTTTTAAAAATAATTTGCCCAATGACTATAGCGCTATTCATGGGTTTTATGAAAAACTATATTTATATCAAAGCTATTGTTGGTATGCATTTACGCGCCAGGATTTTTTAATGTATTACCGTTATAGTCAGAAATGGATAGACTTGTTTGGCGAAGATAAGGTTATGATTTCGGTGGAAACCGGGCATTATATAAAAGGCATGCACAATCTTCTCAATGCCCATTTCGACCTTCGCAATTTTCATAAATTCGAAATTACTTTGCAACAATTCGAGGAATTTGCGAAAACGCCCATCGCTAATCAGCATGATAATTTTCGTACACACACTTCAATTTACATCAACAGCGCAAGGCTCAACCAGTTTCTTATGAAGGGCAATTTTGTTGAGGGCCTGAAAAGCGTTCCTGAAATAGAAAAAAAGCTGCATGAATATTCCCTGTTTGTTGATAGTCATCGAATACTTGTTTTTAATTACAAGATAGCCACATTATATTTTGGAGCTGGTGACTATGGCACGGCCATTGATTTTCTGTATAAAATAATAAATGATAACCAGGCAGGCCTTCGGAATGATCTGCAATGCTATGCAAGACTTATCCATCTTCTTTGCCATTTCGAACTGGGCAATGAAGAAATACTGGATTCATTAATTAAATCTGTTTATCGGTTTATGGCCCGCATGAAGAATCTTACAGTTGTTGAAGAGCATATTTTTACTTTTTTGCGACACTCTACCAAGGTGAAGCCTAAAGAATTAAAACCGGAGCTCAAGCAGTTTTTGGAGAAAATCAAACACCTGGAAAATAACCGTTTTCAAACCAGGTCGTTTGCCTACCTGGATATCATTTCATGGGTAGAAAGTAAAGTATATGACAAGCCAATGTCTGAAATCATTCACAATAAATATTTGAAAAGCAGGCATAGAAAAAGGTGATCGCCTTTTCAATATGAACTGGCGTTTCTAAATAAACTTTATTTTTTTTTGGAGGAAAATCTTTTAGGGGATCAAATTTTTTTTTGTCCGGAAACAGGTTCCTTTAAATATTGCAACCTGGTGATTGTGCTGGTTGGTGATTGTGATGAGATACAGGCCTGTGCTCCGCCCATTATGTATTTCTTTGGCTTCCGCCGTTAATTCATCTCCGGGTTGCGTTGGCCTGGTAAAATTAATAGAGGTGTCCAATGCAACCGATAACACGTTGCGGTTATTGCAGGCAAATGCGAAGGCGCTGTCGCCCAATGAAAATGCAATTCCGCCATGTATAATGCCAAAACCGTTTATCATTTCGCTGCGCAGTTTCATTTTAATTTTACTGTAGCCTTCTTTTATCTCTACTATTTCTATACCAAGCCACTGGCTGAACAGATCGGCTTTCATCATGTGATCCACTACCTGTGCCGCCAACTCATTCTTATCCATTTTTTTATTTTTATTCCCCTTTAAATATTGCTTTTCTCTTTTCTAAAAAGGCCGCAACACCTTCCTTAAAATCGCTTGTTAGTGCCGCTTTTTGCTGAAAATCGTCTTCAGTCTTTAGTTGTTCCTCCAGGCTTTGTTCCTGCGATTTATTAAGAGCTTGCTTTGTATATGCCAAACCTATTGTGGGAAGAGAAGCAAGTGTAAGAGCAATTTTTTCTGCTTCTTCTTTGAAAGAAATATCGGGAAAAATTTTATAGATCATGCCGAGACTTTCTGCTTCTGCCGCGGAGATTTTATCGCCAAGCATCATATATGCGCTTGCTTTTTGAAAGCCAATTAGCCTGGGCAGAAAAAAAGTTCCACCACTGTCGGGTATCAATCCGATCTTACTAAAAGCCTGCAGGAATGATGCGGATTGAGCGGCAACAACTACGTCGCAACACAATGCAATATTGGCTCCCGCCCCGGCAGCTATTCCGTTTACAGCAGCTACTACGGGCTTATTCAGATGTCTTATTTTAGTAATGATAGGATTGTAATGTTCGCTTAAAATTTTTTTCATTCCCGGTCCCTTGGGATCGACAACTTCTGCAAGATCCTGCCCTGCGCAAAAAGCCTTGCCAGAACCCGTAATGAATACACATCTGATATGCTTATTGCTTTCACATTCATCTAACCTCTTTTGTAATAGCAAAGCCATTTCACGATTGAAAGCATTAAATTTTTCAAGACGGTTAAGGGTAATGAAAGCGATAAAATTATTTATTTCGAAAAGAATGGAGGGCATAATAGTTCATGTAGGTTTATTATCCAGAATTGTTAATGACATTTAAAATAATCAAAGGGTTCCAAACAGTCTTTACATTGATATAGCGCCTTGCAGGCTGTAGAACCAAACTGACTGATTAGTCTTGAATTTTTGGAACCGCACTGCGGACATTCAACTTTCAATTCCTCTTCCAGATATTTTTGGTCAAAGCTTTTTCCAACCGGGGGCGCAATACCATAGGCCCTTAATTTTTGTTTGCCTTCTTCCGTCATCCAGTCTGTTGTCCATGCGGGAGAAAGCTGATGTGTGATTTTTATTTTTTCAAATCCATTTTGTAAAAGGTACATTCTTATATTCATAGAAATCACATCCATGGCAGGACAGCCGCTATAGGTAGGGGTAATAAAAACTTCAATCTCGTCATGATTCAATTTTATACCTCTTACGATTCCCAGGTCTGTTACTGAAAGCACAGGTATTTCAGGGTCTGTTATTGTATTGAGAATACTCCAAATCTTTTTTTTGATATCTTCTTTAAGAGGAGTATTTACAATATTTTGTTTTGCTTCATTCATCTTTTGTTCCCTTTGAAGATTTCGGATTTACCATTCACAGCCAGGATATGCTCTCTGTAAAAATTGCATTTCGGCCAGGATGAAACCGAGTTGTTCTGTATGGATACCGTTTTTGCCGCCGCTTTGCATCCACACTTTTTCATCTTGCGGTTGAGAAAGTGTTGCCTTTTCAAATATTTCAGCAACTTTATTTTGCCAGTCATTTTTTATTTCACTCACGTCAACGCCTACCTGGTTTTCTTCGCAGGCTTTTTCATATTCAGCCGGTTCGAACATTTCGCCGGTAAACGGCCATATTTCTTTAATCGCTAATTTTATTCTTCTGTGACTTTCTTCTGTTCCATCTCCAAGTCTTATTATCCACTCACTGCTCCACCGCAGATGGTAGGTAACTTCTTTAAGAGATTTTTCTGCAATTGCAGATAATTGCTCATCATTGGAAGACCTTAACTTCTCATAAAAATAAAACTGATAAGTACTGAAGAAAAATAATTTTAAAATGGTTTTAGCCCAATCACCATTTGAAATTTCTGTGATCAAAAGATTCTTGAATTCTCTCGCATCCCGTAAATAGGCAAGCGTGTCTTCAGTAACCTCACCTAAACTTTCTTCAAAGGAGAAGGTTTCCGCGTCTTCTGATTTATCAATGGTATTAGCCAGTTTAGCCGCATATTGATAAAAATTTCTTGATTGTCCAATTAAGTCCAATGCAATATTACTGATGGCAATATCCTGTTCCAGCATGGGGCCATGGCCTGTCCATTCACTCAGGCGATGCCCCATTATTAATGAACTATCTGCTAAGTGTAGTGTATAATTAATAAGATCATCACGCATCACATATGTTTTAATTCATCAGGCAAATTATAAAAAGTAGGATGACGATAAACCTTATCATTAGCAGGGTCATACATGCTTGCCGCATCATCGGGGTTGGATGAATGAATATTTTTTGATTCGACAACCCAAATACTTACTCCTTCCATTCTGCGGGTATAAACATCCCGTGCATTTTCAATGGCCATTTGTGCATCGGCCGCGTGAAGGCTACCCACATGCTTATGATCAAGGCCTTGTTTACTTCTTATAAAAACTTCCCAAAGGGGTTCATCATTATTCATTACTGATTTATTAAATTATTTTTTATTTTCTTAGGCACCCATTTGTGGCCATAAATTTCTATTCAGTATTAGCTAATTGACTTATCTTTTTTAAAACCAATTCGATCTCTTTTTGCAAAATCTTCTTGTTGTTGTTTGTCGTTTAGTAATAAGTTTAAGGCAAGAAAAATTTCTTTAAAATTGCTATTATATCTCTTTTCCAGTTTATTTATTTTTTGCTGCAAGTCTTTAGAATTTAAAGCGAATTGCCTAATCAATACAAAAGTTCTAATGATTATAATATTTACCTCAATAGCTTTTTCACTGTTTAGCACACTGGACAGCATTGCGACTCCCTGTTCAGTAAATGCATAAGGAAGATATCTTGTTCCACCTCTCTTTGAGATCACAATTTGTGACCTCAAACCCTGAAACTCTTTCTGAGTAAGGATAAACATAAAATCTGCAGGAAAGCGATTTGCATTTCTTTTCACTGCTTGTTTTAGCGATCTTGTTTCTACTTCATACATTTCTGCTAAATCAAAATCAAGCATTACTTTCTGCCCACGTATTTCGTAAATTTTGTTTTGAATAACTGATAGCTGCATAAAGTAATTTTAGGAGACCACAATTTATGACACCCCATTTTTTTAAAATATTTTACATTCAGATTGTGCTATGATTACCACAAATGAAAGTAAGTGATTGACTTTTTTAAACTGCATTTAAAGCCCCTTCAGGGGTTTAGGGCTTCTTTTTTTTAGCATGTGCCAATGCTGCCTCCCTCACCCATTCGCCATTTTCATGCGCACTCACTCTTGCGGACAAACGTTCTTTATTACAAGGGCCATTTCCTTTTACAACATTCCAGAATTCATCCCAGTTTATTTCGCCAAAATCATAATGGTTACTTTCTTCATTCCATTTAAGGTTGGGGTCAGGAATTGTAAGGCCAAGAATATCAGCCTGCTCTTTGCATATATCTACAAATTTTTGCCGAAGCTCATCGTTGGTAAATCTTTTGATTTTCCATTTCATGCTTTGTTGTGTGTGTGGAGATGCATCATCATTCGGTCCAAACATCATAAGGCTTGGCCACCACCATCGGTTCAGAGCATCCTGTGCCATCTCTTTTTGTCCTTTTGACCCGCGGCAAAGTGTGAGTAAAATTTCAAAGCCCTGCCGCTGGTGAAAACTTTCTTCTTTACAAACCCTGATCATCGCCCTTGCGTAAGGGCCATAGGATGCCCGGCATAGCGGAACCTGGTTCATGATGGCAGCCCCATCTACCAGCCAGCCGATGGTACCAATATCCGCCCAGGTTAATGTGGGATAATTAAATATCGAAGAATATTTTGCTTTGCCGCTGAGTAACTGATCAACCATTTCCTCCCTGCTGATTCCCATTGTTTCCGCGGCTGCATATAGGTAAAGGCCATGGCCGGCTTCATCCTGCACTTTTGCTAATAGCGTTGCCTTCCTTCGCAATGAAGGCGCACGGGTTATCCAGTTTCCTTCGGGCAACATGCCTACAATTTCGCTGTGTGCGTGCTGGCTTATTTGTCTTATTAAAGTCTTGCGATAGTCATCGGGCATCCAGTCTTTTGGCTCGATTTTTATTTCCTGCTCAACTTTATCGTCAAACATTCTTTGTAATTCTTCTGCAGCCATCGTATTTTATTTAATATTCAAAGTTACATACTGATTATGCAAAAACTAACAGCCGTTAGTTAAATTACCGATTTATAAATTATGATTTTACATCAAAATCCACCACCACTTTTTTGCTTCTTGGGTGCGACTGGCAGGTTAAAATAAATCCGGCTTCTACTTCTTCCGTCTCAAGTCCGTAATTCACTTCCATTTCTATTTCGCCTTCCATAAGTTTTGCTTTGCAGGTTGTACAAACTCCTCCTTTACATGCAAAAGGTAAATCAGCGCCCTCTGCCAATGCAGCATCCAGAATATTATTGCTGTTGTAATCCAGGTTAAAATTAAAACTCCTTCCATCCAATTTTACCGTTATTTTACTTCCCTCTTCTCCAGGTGTATTTACTCCGTCGTAAATTTTAATGTGCTTCCTGGCCGGCGTTGTAAATAATTCAAAATGGATTTTACTTTTGGAGATGCCTTTATTTTCTAAAAAATCTTTTACGCAAAAAACCATCTGCTCAGGCCCGCAAATAAAAAATTCATCGGCAGCAACAAAGTCAATAAGTTTAGAAAGCAGTTGGCATTTATTGGCATCTATTCTTCCGTAATTAATTTCAGTCTCCGTTCTTTCCCTGCTTAAAATATGGTATAAACGGAAACGACTGATGTGTTTGTCCTTCAGAGCTTCCAGGTCTTCTTTAAAAATTATAGATGATACATTTTTGTTACCAAATATAAGAGTAACAGTACTTGCGGGCTCTGCATATAGAATGGTTTTGATAATAGAAATGATAGGGGTAATGCCGCTGCCAGCAGCAAACAACACATAATCTTTTTTATTGGAGGGGCTTACTTCGGTAAAAAATGTACCCGTTGGAGACATCACATCAAGTACATCTCCTTTTTTTAAAATTTCATTTGCAAAAGTTGAAAATACCCCATTAGAAACCTTCTTTACAGCAATTCTTAATTCATTATCGGCGGGGCCGGTGCAAATAGAATATGATCTTCTTATTTCTTCCTCTGCCGCAAATTTGATTGTCACATTTTGCCCCTGTATGAATCGAAAATCATTTTTTAATTCTTCGGGAATTTTAAATGCAACAGAGACACAATCTTTGGTTTCTTTTCGTATATCTTTTACGATAAGCTTATGAAAATGCAGGGCCACTTTTTATTATTATTTATTGATTGATCTTTATTGATTGGTTCATTATTTTTTTATCCGTATTAATAATGGCATGATTTCTCAGTCCTTCAATCAGGATATTTACCATATTTTCTTCCAGGGATTTTGCATCAATTTTTTTGGATGATCTTTGCCAGCTTTCTATTCCTCCAATTGCTGATAAAATTGTGAGGACAGCGACATAAGTATTTACAGGCGTTATTTCATTTTTATCGATTCCTTTTTGTAAAAGCGCAGCAAGCCTTGACCTGTAATTGCGCCGCTGATTTTTAAAATCCGTAAGATATGGCTCGGGCAGGTGTTTCCATTCATGATCAGAAATGTACACGTTTTTATATTCCGTCATCATCATTGAAATATGGAAACGAATAATACTTTCTATTTTGCTCAAAACCGGCCCAGTGCTTAATTCAACTTCTTTCAAATGGATCGTAAATAACCGCGCAATCCTAAAGCAGATATCATTCAAAATTTCTTTCTTCGATTCAATATGATTGTAAAGGCTGGGGGCTTCTACCCCGATTGTTTCTGCGATATCACGCATTGAGGTAGCTGTATATCCTTTTTCTTTAAACAATGATGCGGCTGATTGTACTATAACATCTTTTTTAGAACCATTTTTGTCCGGGATTATTTTTGCCATTAAAACCTTTTTTTGTCAAAACTAACGCTTATTAGTTTTTGCATCGACGATGATTCCCTGCCACGTCAAAACGTACATAATTTTTTAGCCACTCATTTGTAATGATTTGAAATAGTTGAAAATAAATCTTGCAAGTTTTACAACTCTGTTCCAGTATTTTTATTTTTTGGCATGAGATATTAATTAATTTTGCCGGCAAAGAGTTCTATAATGCAACTGAATTCAGTAGATAAAGTAGAAAATATTTCACCGCAGGATTTTAAAAATAATTACTATCTACCCAAAAAGCCACTGGTAATCACTGGCCTTGCAAAAAAATGGCCTGCTTATGACAAATGGACATGGGAATATTTCAAGCAGGTTGTAGGAGACAAAAAAGTAGGGCTTTACAATAATGTGAAAAGTGATGCCTACACGCCTATAAATACCGCGGATGATTATAAAACTTTTGGGGAATACGTTGATATGATTCAGCAAGGTCCTGCAGCATGGCGTATATTTTTATTTAATATTTTTACACATGCTCCCCAACTCACCCAGGATTTTACGTGGCCGGAAGAGCTGATGAAAGGGTTTGTAAAAAAATACCCTATGCTGTTCACAGGCGGCCAAACGTCCATTACGCATATGCATTTCGATATTGACCTTTCGCATATTTTGCATACCCAGTTCGCCGGAAGAAAAAAGGTTTTATTATTCCGGCCGGAAGAGCAGTATAAGCTTTACAGGAAGCCGTTTGAAGTACTCAGCCTTGCTGACTTTTCAAATTATAATATGGAAATAGGCAAGCCTGATTATGAAAAGTTTCCGGCTCTGAAGTATGCTACCGGTTACGAGCTTATAATGGAGCATGGAGATACCTTGTTTATGCCGGCAGGATATTGGCATCATATGGAGTATCTTGATAGTGGGTTTGCAATGAGTCTCCGCGCTTTACAAAGTACGATGTCAGGTAAAGCAAAAGGGGCGTGGAATTTATTTGGCATGAGGAGTATTGATACTATTATGAAAAAGACGAATCCAAAGTGGTGGTACAATTATAAAATTAAAAAGATCGACAGGTTTGCAAACGAGGAGTTAAGAAAATATTATTAATATATTTCCCGAAAATTCTTTTTATAAAAAAATTCGTATTACTTTAGCAGCCCATTCTCTGTATTCCTTTTCCTATAGTTTAAAACCGTACACACAACCCATAAAACTGTATTTCGATTTTAAAAATACACTTTAGAATAAATATCCTTTACATAAATTATTGTCAAGAGACTAAACTTTTTTCTTGTGGTTTCAGAGGTAAGCAAGGCCGGTGATTTTTATCACTGGCCGTTTTTTTTAGGGATCGTTTATATCAAATTTGCATTTTACCTGCGAATAATATACTG
>JBDTMP010000129.1:0-5671 GCA_039934215.1 Ginsengibacter sp. | reverse complement strand
TCAGAACAGCTTTCCAATTAATAATTAACTGCACTAAACAAATTTTGGAAGAACTGCTTTGCAATCTTATTTTTGCGCCGGAGAGATGGCAGAGCGGTCTAATGCGGCGGTCTTGAAAACCGTTGAGGGTTACACCTCCGGGGGTTCGAATCCCTCTCTCTCCGCTGAAAATCATTTATTTTGGGTTTACGTAATTAAAAGCTCCCTTAAAATTTAGTGTTTACGGGAGTTTCTAATTTTAGCCTTCTTATCTATTATAAGCCTAAGGTCGCATCGTCCATGCAAGACCGTCGGGCATTCCACCAACATCAATCTTATGGGTAACTTCTAACGTTTTGATATCTATAACAGCCACGTAATTATCGGCTGAGCATGCAACAAAGGCACGTGAACCATCCGGGTCCATAAGAATTCCGGCTGCGCCACGACCCAGATTTAATCGCTTCACCTCCGAACGGGATTTGACATCATAAATGGTAAGATCTCCCGATTGCAGACTCGAAATAAATACCTGCCGGCCATCGGGCGTAAACATCAGCCGGTTGGCACCCAAAACCTTTGCGTCAATTTTTGTTGCCAACGCCTTCCTGGCCAGGTCAATGATAGAAATTGTACCATCCTCACCTGATGCAGTCCACAACTCACTACCGTCCGGCGATACGTCGAATCCCTCCGAACCCCGGGCAGTCGGGACAACAATTTGAATCCAATTTTCGCGTGGTTTAGCATTGGGGGCCGCAAATCTTCCAGGCTGAATCAGCGTATCAACAAGAATGCTCACAGTTCCGGAAGAGACATTGGTCGTGTAAATTTTTTTGCCATCGGCGGTAACATAGATCATGTGGGTTCTATCCTGGCCTGTTCCCATGCTCCAGTCAAGTTTCCCCGTAGCAGGATTGTAGCGACCTACAGCTTTGGAGCCTTCCGCGGTAAACCATGCCTTCCCGTTAACGAACGTGATACCATGTGGACCAAACAGTGGTCTTGTATCAATGTTGGTTAAAGGTTTTTGTGCAATAAGATCAATTACGTTCAATTCATGTAAACTGCCGCCGCCGTAAATAGTAACATAGGCAGTCTTTCCATCTGAAGATGCAATCACTTCATGCGGATCGTCACCAACAGGAATGCGGGCCATAACCTTTAATGTAACAGGATCCACAATAGCCAGCGTATGATCAGCTTTTGAAAGCGCGAGCAATGATTTGCCGGGCGCAGATTGAGCATTACATTCCATTGCCGGGTAAAGTAATATTGTCACGAAAAAATTCACGGCAATCAGCCGGAAGATATAGCGTTTTAAATTTTTCATAAACTAAATATTTTATGATAATGATGATGAAGTCTTGCTGATAACGGCTGTTGAATATAGAAAGAAACCACGTCAACCTCTGTCTCTTAACTAAGGCAAAAACACGCCAGCAAAAAAATATAGTGGTTGAAAAAAATTGTATTCAGAAAAAAAAAAATGTAAAAAAATATTTAAACCACTTCGCTTGTTCCATCGCTTATCGAAACCACATAAGGGCTCAGTTCTTTTCCTGTATGCGCCAGGTATTGAGCCGAAATTTCTTTTACCAACCCCGGAATGGCATCCTCCTTTACAAGATTAATGGTACAACCGCCAAAGCCTCCGCCCATCATTCGTGCACCAGGCACATCATTATTATTTCTAACAAAATCAACGAGAAAATCAAGCTCATCGCAGCTTACCTCATACATTTCACTTAAACCGTCATGTGTTTCAAACATTTTTTTACCTAAGGCATTGATATCATTTTTTTGCAAATCTTCGCAAGCCCGTAGCAAACGATCAATTTCCTGAACGATAAAACGGCTTCGCTTGTCAATCAATTTATCTTTGGGCAATACAAACTTGTCCAGCATTTCTTGTGTTACGTCACGCAACGAATGCACCTGTGGTTCATGTTGCCGTATCCACGCCACAGCCTGCTCACACTCTTTTCGCCGGGTATTATATTCTGAGGAAGCCAGCGAATGTTTTACATTGGTATCTAACAAAAGTATTTTTATTCCTTCAAGCTTAAAAGGAACATATTCATAGTCAAGTGATCGACAATCGAGCTTAATTACCTGGTCTTTTTTTCCCATCATCGAAGCAAACTGGTCCATGATGCCACACATGACACCAGCGTATTCGTGCTCAGATTTTTGTGCCATTTTTATCATTTCAATTCTTTCGATGCCTGCATTAAATAATGCATTCAATGCAAAAGTTGTAGCGCACTCAACTGCGGCTGATGACGACAGCCCTGCACCGATAGGCACATCGCTTGTGAGCATTGCATTGAAGCCTTTTAATGCAATACCTTTTTTCTGAAACTGGGCAACGGCGCCCAAAATGTAATTTGGCCAACTCAAATCCCTGACAGGCTTAAGTTCATTTAAAGAAATAGAAAATTTTTGATCCAGGTCCAGCGCCATCAAATGTATTTCGTCATCATTACGTATTGAAACGGCGAGGTAGGCTGCTTTATCAATTGCTGCAGGCAACACAAAACCTTCATTATAATCTGTGTGCTCTCCAATAATATTTATGCGGCCGGGGGATCTTACCAGGAGTGGCTTATCGTCATAGAATTCCGCAAATTTCTTCGCTAATTTTTCCACGATGTTATGTTGCGTGTCATTCAATTCGTCCATTTTTATTATTTAAAAGAGGAAAGGCAGCGATCTTTAAATGTGCAGAAATAAAGACATTTCAAATTCTCCTGCCTGGATTTATTTTGTATAAATATCACTTACTTTTCTTAGTAACTTCCCGATAAAATTTGTAAAAATAAAATTGTTTAATAGTTTACTGGTTTAAATGAAAATACCTGGCAGGGATTGAATCAAATTGAATATATTTTGAAATATTTTATGGCTGCTTACGAATAAATTTTTTAAGTAAATCAAAAATAGTCATCTTTTAATTCTAAGTTTAAAAAGTGATTTTAAAAATTAAGTTATGAAAAGAATAATATTAATATCAACACTTTTTATTACAAGCCTGCAAATAGTTGACTGCAATATTTATGCGCAATCATTTACAAAAAATCCGCCGGAATTATACCGGCCACAAATTCATTTTTCGCCAAAGGCTCATTGGATAAACGATCCTAACGGGATGGTTTATCATAAAGGTATTTATCATTTATTTTTTCAATATTTTCCGGGAGGTACCACCTGGGGGCCTATGCACTGGGGGCATGCCACCAGTAAAGATATGATTCACTGGAAACGTGAGCCCGTTGCTCTTTATCCCGATAGCCTGGGCTACATTTTTTCAGGGAGCGCGGTTGTTGATAAAAACAATACATCAGGCTTTGGCAAAAACGGGCAGGTGCCACTGGTAGCGATCTTTACACATCATGATCCAAAAGGAGAGAAATCGGGTTCAAATACTTTTCAAAATCAAAGCCTGGCCTATAGCCTTGATGATGGAAAAACATGGGTGAAATATGCTTTCAATCCGGTTATAAAAAATCCGGGCATTTTAGATTTCAGGGATCCAAAAGTGATATGGTATGAAAAAAGCAAAAAGTGGATAATGACTTTGGCTACAAAAGACCGGATCACTTTTTATTCTTCAAAAGATTTAAAGGAGTGGGCAAAAGAAAGCGAGTTCGGTTCAACTATCGGTGCCCATGGAGGCGTTTGGGAATGCCCTGATTTATTTCCCCTGGATGACAATGGAAAAAAGGTCTGGGTGCTGATTGTAAACATAAACCCGGGCGGTCCTAATAAGGGATCTGCAACACAGTATTTTCTGGGTGATTTTGATGGTAATAAATTCACGCCAAAAAGCACGGAAACAAAATGGCTAGATTATGGACCAGATGAATATGCAGGCATCACGTGGAGCAATACCGGCAGTAGAAAAATATTTTTAGGATGGATGAGTAACTGGATGTATGCAAATGAAGTTCCATCAAAAACATGGAGAAATGCAATGACGATACCGAGAGAATTGAAATTAAAGCATGTTGGCAAAGATGTTTTGGTAACTTCTGAACCAATAAATGAATTGTCTGGAATTGCGTCAAAGCCAATTATCGTTCAAAATTTGAAGGCTGCCGGCAGCTTCGATATTTCTAAAAAAACAGGTGATATAACTTTGCCCTGCAGCGTAAAATTAAACATGGAAAACACAAATGATTTTTCTCTCGTGCTTTCTAATGACATAAATGAAAAAATAATCATCGGGTATGATAAAAAGAATAGTCAATATTTTATCGACAGAACTCAATCCGGAAAAATTGATTTTAAAGATGGATTTTCAGCGATACATACAGCGCCCCGTTTTACTCGTAATAGTAAAATGGATTTGACATTAATTATTGATGTAAGCTCCGTGGAATTATTCGCCGATGATGGCCTGACTGTAATGACGGAAATTTTTTTTCCCAATAAGACTTACAACAAACTACACATCCAATCACCGGATGGAATTGTGATTGAAAAACTCGAATACAGCAGGTTCAAAAGTATCTGGAAATAATTATCAGGAAGTATAGCCGCATGATTTACATCACCATGTTTTTACCTCTTATGATAAAACGAAATACCGGCCTTAAAAAAATATATTGGAAATTGCCAATGCTTAGAATTGAAAAATAACAATGATAAGAAACACCTGTCCTGCAAATAAGCCCATCTTAATTAGTTGAGATGTTTGCTTCATTTTACGGGACAGATAAAAAATAGAACGGATGAATAAAATAGTAATTATCGCGGCTACACTCTTTATAATAAGCCGTGGAAATGCACAGGAAAGTAAAAAAAACGCCACATCAGGAAATCCTGTTTTTCCCGGCTGGTATGCAGATCCGGAAGCTGCAATATTTAATAATCAATATTGGATTTATCCCACCTATTCCGCGTCGTACAACGAACAGGTTTTCTTTAATGCATTTTCTTCACCCGATTTATTGCATTGGACAAAGCATGAAAAGATACTCGATACATCAAATGTGAAGTGGGCGAAACGGGCTGTATGGGCGCCCGCAATTATTGAAAAAGATCATAAATATTTTCTTCTTTTTGGCGCTAATGATATACAAAATGACAATGAATATGGTGGCATTGGCGTGGCAGTTTCTGACAAACCCGAAGGTCCTTTTAAAGATTATCTTGGCAAGCCGCTGATTGATAAATTTCACAATGGCGCACAGCCTATAGATCAATTTGTTTTTAAAGACGCGGATAACAAATACTACATCATTTATGGCGGCTGGAAACATTGCAATATTGCAAGGCTGAAAGATGATTTCACTGGTTTTATTGCTTTTGAAGATGGAACAATTTTTAAAGAAATAACGCCGGAGAATTATGTTGAAGGACCCATGATGTTTATACGAAACAAAAAATATTATTTAATGTGGAGTGAAGGCGGATGGGGCGGTCCAAACTATTCCGTTGCTTACGCAATCGCCGATTCTCCATTCGGCCCTTTTAAAAGAGCAGGTAAAGTTTTACAACAAGATACGGCGGTTGCGACAGGTGCCGGCCATCATTCCATAATTCATAATGAAAAAAATGACAGCTGGTATATTGTATATCATCGCAGGCCGCTTGGCGAGACAGAAGCAAATCACCGGGTAACATGTATTGACCGTATGTATTTTGATACTGACGGAATGATAAAACCAATTAAAATAACTTTTGA
>JBDTMP010000128.1:0-5248 GCA_039934215.1 Ginsengibacter sp. | reverse complement strand
AAGTATAATGTGGAATTATTTTATCTGCAATACCCATATATTAAAATTAAAAAAAATCAGGCTAAATTTTCTGCAGTTCTTTTTCCTGCATCCATTTCGTTTTACCGTAACCGGCAATTACATGCTTGTCAGAGTGGTAAGAAGAACGAACCAACGGCCCGCTTTCAACATAATCAAATCCAAGTTGGTAACCAATTTCACGCAGCTCCGCAAACTCATCCGGATGCACAAAACGATTTACCGGTAAATGTTTTTTTGTAGGCTGAAGATATTGCCCTATTGTAATTACATCAACGTCGCTTTCTCTAAGATCATGCATTGTTTGCACCACTTCTTCCTTTGCTTCACCAAGCCCAAGCATAATACCGCTCTTGGTACGCATGCTTCCCTTTTTTAAAATTCTCAACGTTTCCATGCTTCTCCAGTATTTTGCCTGTATCCTAACGGAACGGGTTAGCCGCTCAACAGTTTCTATGTTATGACTTACCACATCAGGCGCGGCGTCAATAATGCGTTGAATATTTTCCTGTTCCGCTTTAAAATCAGGAATAAGTGTTTCCATCGTTGTGCCGGGATTTAATGCCTGCACCGCTTTTATAGTATTATACCAAATGATAGAACCGCCATCTTTAAGTTCATCCCGGTCAACAGAGGTAATAACGGCGTGCTTAACTTTCATAAGGTGAATTGCTTCAGCGACACGCTGCGGCTCATCCCAATCTACAGCGAGAGGCCTTCCCGTAGCAACGGCACAAAAACCGCAGCTCCGGGTACAAATATTTCCAAGTATCATAAAAGTAGCGGTGCCTTCACCCCAGCATTCGCCCATATTAGGGCAATTACCACTTTCACAAATAGTGTGAAGTTTATGTGTATCAACAAGGTTTCTTACATGTTTATATTCCTCGCCAATTGGCAATCTGACACGCAGCCAATCTGGTTTTTTTGCTTTAGGAATTTCCAGTGTTGTTGTCTCATCGCTCATCAAAAAAATATTGATTTAATAATTAAAAAAGGTCATCAATAAATAGCTACTTTCTTTTTCCAAAAAGTATCGCGACAAAGCCGCTGAAGAAAAACTGGCGCTGCGGATTATAGAGAAGTATTGGAATTTTCTTAGAATAATACTCGGCTGTTAATCCAACTTCAATCGCGGATACGATTTCATTATAAGCGCCATAGTCAAACCTTAGTGAAGTTTTCGCATATAATCCCGGGGTAACCGTAAGATCGCTCCAGCCCTTACCAAACGTTGGCCCGCCATAGATAGGTCCGTTCAAAAAAAGCGAACTATCCGGAGAATCATACTTCACATAAATAAGGTCATTGCCTTTTTGCACCTGGAGGTAATAGGGCCGCAGCAAAGCCATGGAAAGACCACCACCATAATTCGCAGTAATACTCACCCCATTTTTGTTTGACTTATTTCCAAGTAACACCTGTTGTTGAACGCCAAGTTTCACCGGGTAAAAAAAGTTTTCCTTGCCATAAACAAATGGAATGGAATTAATAAAAGGATTGCTTTGCTTATCTTCTTTTATATGCTTTCGCTCGCCTAATTCAAGCTGGTATAATAACGATTTTTTAACAGAGCTTGCACGCCCCATTTCGAAAAATATTCCATAGCCATCATTAAGAAGCTTCGCTCCGAAAACAAAACTTTTTTTATAAGCGATCACGCCCTCTTCCTCTTGTTTTATAAGATTATTAATGTGGGCCCGCTTCTCAGCCTGCCGCTGTTTCTTTCCTTTTTGTGCAAATGATGCCAGGGTAAACGGGATGATTAATATCACTAAGAATATTCTTCGCATTTATAGTTTTTTTACTTGTGTAAATTTAGACAAAAATACATAATGGCAGCTTCAATAGTACATACGATAAATTGCGCTTGCAGGGCTGAGGATATCTGCGACAGCCCAATAACAAGATTCATGGTAGCTGGTACCAAAGCGATAAAAGAAGTGCTTTAAGGTCACGATTGATTGTTTTCTGACAATACCACTTTACAAAGATTTGCTCTTTTTTTTTAAGTATGAAAATCGAAAAGCATCTATAAGTCCGACTGCAATGGCAATGATTAATACCCTGAAGAAAATTTCTTTTGTAACAATATCGTAAAAGATATATGAAAGTGGCAATCCAACAACCAGGCATAGTATAAATCCGATGAAAAAATTTTTAATGCGCAAACGATTTAGCTTCATAGTTATGCCGGAAAAGATTTTGTAAAATTATAAATTTCATCACAAACTTTTCTTCAATCTTTTATAAAACCGGCTAATTCTTTTTATGTCCAAATGACTCCTTCGGAGAGGTACTATGATTTTTTCATGCAAACATTATATTGAATATGCATTTTCGATGTGAATTGCCAGAATAAGGTTTTTTGTTTTCGTACTTTTTAGCCCTGGCGGTGTTTTCAATTTTATCTGTTTGCTTCCCGGGCTTTCATAGATTTCGTTTTGTTTATTCGCTTCTCAGGCTTTTTACGGGGTTTGCAACAGCTGCTTTTATTGCCTGGAAGCTTACTGTACCCAATGCAATTAATATTACCAACACACCCGCCAGGGCAAACATGTTCCAGCTCAGGCTAATGCGATATGGATAATTCTCCAGCCATTTATTTGCTGCCATCCAGGCCAGGGGAATTGCAATGAGCAAGGCGATAATCACCAGCTTTATAAAATCTTTTGAAAGAATGGCTACTACATTTTTTACAGATGCACCCAGTACTTTTCGTATGCCTATTTCTTTTGTTCTTTTTTCTGCAGATAAAACGGTGAGGCCAAACAAGCCAATACATGAAATGAAAATGGTAAGTATGGCGCTGAACAACATAATTTGTTTCCATTTCGCTTCAGCTTCATAATTTTTTATATTCTCATCATTCTTAAATGTATAAGAGAACGGGCTTAACGGGAAAAGCTTTTTAAATACCTGTGCTATATATTTCAGGCTTGCAGTTTCTGTTTTCGGTTTAATTTTTATAAAGGCTTTGCCATATTGATTTCCTGCTTTCATTGTAAATAGCTGCGACCCTATTTTTTGATTTAAAGGCTGGTAGTGATAATCTTTAACCACTCCTACCACTGTATATTTTTCATTGTTGTTGTACCAAAAATTTACCTCTTGTCCAATTGGGCTTTTCCAGCCTGCTTTTTTTACAAATGATTCATTCACTAATACTGAATGAGAAGAATCAGATGGAAAATCGTTGGAAAAATTCCTTCCTTTCAGCAAACGGATTTGTAACATTGGCAAATAATTTTCATCAACAGTTTCATAAGTAAAATCAATAGTAGAGTCGGCATTTATTTTTGCTACGGTACCCCAGAAACCACCATTCTTTCCGGCAACGCCGAGAATGTCAGGATCTTTCATTAATTCCTGTCTCAATAAAGCCGCTTCATCACGCCTGAGATTTTGCTTATCAATCATCACGAGGTTACTGTCATTATATCCCAGTTCCTCATGCGTGAGATAATTGAATTGGTTATAGATTGTAAATGTTGCGATAATAAGAAAAGAAGCGAGAGCGAATTGTAATACAACCAATGATTTTTGCAGATAATTTTTTCCAGCCAGTATAAAGCGGCTATACAATGTTTGCACAGGGCTGTAGCCTGATAAAATCAATGCAGGATAAAAGCCGGCCAGGAAACCTGTGATCAAAAACAGTAAGATAAAGCCTGCAACAAGTTTTGCATCGAACAGGTAAGATAAGGCCAGCGCTTTATTCGAAAGATCGTTAAATACAGGCAACACCAACCGGACAATTATAATCGCGAATAAAAATGCAAGGAAGCATAATAAAAATGACTCGCCTAAAAATTGTATAATGAGTTGCTTTCTTTCTCCGCCTATCACCTTTCTTATGCCAATTTCTTTTGCACGTCTTACTGATCTGGCTATGGTAAGATTTATAAAATTGATACATGCGATAAGTAAAATAAACAAAGCAATGCCGGAAAGTATGTAGGAATACATAGGATTGCTTGCATTGGAAAGTCCGTTTTGCGCAGGCATAGTTGTGCTTAGGTGCATGGCGGTAAATGGCTGCAATAAATATTTGTCACGCCATTCCATCGGACCGAATCTCTCAGTTACCGTTTTTAACGCGTCTTTGGAATCAGCCAGATAAAAATGCTGCATGGCCGCTTCTATTTTTGGAACATTCGCATTAGGAGCAAGAACTACAAACGTATTCAGAAAAATATTAAACCAGTTTTCCGGATTTTGTTCCTCTTCAACGGGCACGATTAAAGGCAGTAACACATCAAATTTAATCGAGGAATTTTGTGGGCTCTTTTTTGCAACCGCAGTTACCTTATAAGGAATAAATACATCGTTATCTTTCAACAGCATTATTTTGCCGACAGCATCCGTTGTGCCAAATTGCTTTTCAGCAGCATCTGTTGAAAGCACGATTGAATGCTTATCTTTTAAACAGCTTTTAGGATCTCCGTCAACTAACGGGAAAGAAAATACGGAGAAAAAATTTGGATCTGCGTACAAGAACTCCTGCGAACTTACTTCAGTCCCTTTCTTTATATCCGTACGACCGCTTTGCACGCGAACAAAAGCATTTATCCCAGGTACGTTAGCAGTAAATCTCGGCCCCTGGAAGTAACCTGTGTTGCCGTTGTCATTCCCTTTCTTTCCGTTTTTGTCATAGCCCTGCGATACCACCCGGTAGATGCGAGCGACGTCAGTATGAAAACGATCGTAGCTCACTTCATCTTTTACATATAATATAATGAGCATGGCACATGCGAGGCCAATACTCAACCCGGCAATATTTATAAATGCATATATTTTATTCCTTGCAAGGTTACGGAGGGCAATGGTGAAATAATTTTTTATCATGGTATGAGTGATAATTTTATAGTTGGACTGATTTTATGATTCTTTTACTGTTCTTCTTCCCCTGCAGGGTTGAGCATATCTACTCTGTTCTTAAACTCTTTGCCGGATTGGCTATTGCAGCCCGTATCGCCTGGAAACTTATGGTTGCAATCGCAATAAATAAACTAATACCAGCGGCCAACAAAAATATCCACCAGCTTAAATCGATGCGATACGCAAAATCCTGCAACCATTTATGCATGAAAAACCATGCAAGTGGCGCAGAAAAAACGAAAGCAATTGCAACCAGCTTTATAAAATCTTTTGAAAGCATTTGTACAATCCCCTGCACACTGGCGCCCAGCACTTTTCTTATACCAATCTCTTTGGTGCGCTGCTCCGC
>JBDTMP010000127.1:0-1740 GCA_039934215.1 Ginsengibacter sp. | reverse complement strand
AAAAATCAAAAAAGATTTCAAATATTTTCCGCTCATCATTTCATTTCTCCATTGCTTAAATTGCAATTCAATAACGAGTCAATTTAAATATCTTCGCAGGTACTCATTCACAATAAACTAAAAAATAAATATGTCGCTAAAGAAAAGATCATTGTTTTTGATATGCCTGGGCATGCTTGGCATTTTAAATGTTAAAGCACAAAAAATATCATTTACCGAATACGACCTGCCAAACGGGCTTCATGTAATACTTCACCAGGATAAAAAAGCGCCGGTGGTAGCTGTAACAGTTTATTATCATGTAGGGTCGAAAAATGAAGAGTTGAACCGCACCGGGTTTGCCCATTTTTTTGAACACCTTTTGTTTGAAGGATCGGATAACATTAAACGCGGTGAGTATATGAAATATGTATCCAGCAATGGTGGCAGGGATAACGCTACTACCTCGCAGGATCGTACTTACTATCATGAAGAATTTCCTTCAAATCAATTAAAACTAGGGCTTTGGCTGGAAAGCGAAAGAATGCTCCACCCGGTAATAAACGAGGTAGGTGTAAAAACACAAAACGAAGTGGTAAAAGAAGAAAAACGCATGAGAATAGACAACCAGCCTTATGGCCATTTTCTTGAAGCCGTCTTTACAAAGTTATTCACTTTGCATCCCTACCGCTGGCAACCGATTGGCTCTATGGAAGACCTTGATGCAGCTACGCTGGATGAATTTAAAGCTTTCTTTCATAAATATTATATACCTAATAATGCAGTGCTGAGCATTGCGGGAGATATTAATATTGACAGTACAAAAAAATTAGTGGCGGCATATTTTTCTGATATTCCAAAGGGTGCGCCCGTGGTGCAGCCAAATATAAAAGAAGCGCCGATTACACATGAAATTATCGATACGGCTTATGATGCCAACATTCAGATCCCGGCTATTATGGCTGCTTACCGCACGCCGGGAAAAGCAACACACGACTCCAAAGTTCTGAACATGATCACCAGCTATCTTTCCGGTGGCGCCAGTTCAAAATTGCAAAAGAAAATGATGGACGAAAAAAAGAATGCCTTGCAGGTAGGTGCATTTAATTTTGCGTTAGAAGACTATGGTTCATACATTACGTATGCGTTGCCCAATAACAATACACCTCTCCCCACACTCTTGAGCGATATGGATGAAGAGGTGGCTAAAGTACAAACTTCACTTATTAGTGAAAAAGACTACCAAAAATTATTAAACCAGTTTGAAAACGATTATGTAAGCAATAATACACACATGCTGGATGTGGCAGGCAATCTTTCAGAAAACTATATAACGTATCATAACACGGGACACATAAATGATCTGCTGAATGAATACAGAAAAATTACACGCCAGGAAATAATGGATGTGGCAAAAAAATATCTTAATAAAAATCAAAGAGTCGTTTTGTACTACCTGCCGAAATCTAAATAGAGCGGGCGAAACTTGTAACCACTAAAAATTTAATTTTTATCAAACAAAAAATATGAAGAAAATAATTATAACAGCCTTTAGTTTCCTTGTTATATTAAATACAAATGCTCAGCAAAAAATTGACAGGACAAAGCAACCTGAAGCAGGGCCTGCACCTGTAATATCAGTAGGCAGCCCGGTCACTTACAAACTCGGGAATGGTATTACGGTTTTGGTAGTAGAAGACCATCATCTGCCAAAAGTAACAGCAACTTATTTTATTGACCAGGGGCCAATTACAGAAGGCG
>JBDTMP010000126.1:0-5042 GCA_039934215.1 Ginsengibacter sp. | reverse complement strand
CAGCCATTGGCAATATAAAGAGCTTTGCCTTTTAGGGCATCGGCAGTTAGTGGCTCTGCACCAGGAAGCACTGCATTATTTTTTTGTACATTAAGCGCAGGAATAATAGCCACCAGAAGCGTCAATCCTACAAAGAATAATGTGGCTGCCCCAAATAATTTTTTATGATCGTTAAATAATTCCATTGGTTTATCTCTTCTTTTATACTATCGGATCTAAGGCAGTTTGTTCATTTTTTAATTTCTCCAATGCGGTTTCTTTTACATCCACGATGTTTTGTCCTGCCAGCATTTTATAAATATTATAAGCAAAGAATAAATGCGACAACCACATCAGGCTACCTCCTATGGCTCGCCATAACCAGTATGGGGCCATAAAAACAACGCCATCAATAAATGGTTTTCCCTGCACCCACATCCATCCTTTCATAGTGCTGCCATACATCAATGGAACGGTGTAGAATAATAAACCTATAAGTGCCAGCCAAAAATGAGCGCCTACCGTTATTTGCGGAGGCTCCTTACCTGTGATCCTCGGGATGACTGCATATATGCCCGCCCATACGAAAAAACAAATAATACCATACATGGTAAGGTGAGAATGCGCCACTGTAAAATCAGTAAAGTGCCAATACAAATTAGTAGAACGAAACGCTTCTGCAGTGCCTTGCATAGAACCCGTAAAATAAAATATGATGCCTACTAAAAAGAAGGGCAAAGTATAGCTTCCGGCAATTTTATACCAGGCTCCTTTAAAGGTCATTAAAAAATTCGTGGTGCCTGCGACCACAGGAATGATCATTCCGGCACTACCGGCGATGGCCACAGTTTGCAGCCACCATGGGATTGAACTAAATACAAAATGGTGTGAGCCTATCAGCGTATAAAAAAGGATCTGTGTCCAAAAAGCCAGGATACCTAAACTATAAGAATAGATAGGTTTGTTTAATTGCTGCGGGAGCATATAATAAACAATGCCCAGTGTAAAAAGCATAAACCACATGCCGACACCCTGGTGCATATAATATCCCTGCGTAATAGTTTCTCCAAGCCCATCCTGCCAAAAAGGAAGATAAGCAACCAGCACAATTACGATTGCGAAAATTACGGCTGCAACCATATACCAATTGGAAATGTAGATCTCTTTTGTTTTTCTCTTGCCAATTGTTTTTAAAAAATTTATTAACGTGAGCACAAGGCCAACAGCAAATAATAGCATTACAGGCCAAATATATTCACGGTATTCACCACCACTATTATTAATGCCTGACATAAGACAAAGCGTACCCAATATAACGGAAGCATTAATCAGAATTAAAGTGTACCACCCCTGCTTCATACTCGACAAAGAAGTATTGCTCACAGTAGGTACAATGTAGTAACCAAGCCCCAACATGCCCAGTGAAGCCCAGCCCCAGAAAACTGCATTGGTATGAACGGGCCTAAGTCGTCCAAAGCTTAACCAACTGACATGATCAACATCCGGCGCTACGAATTTAATCCCCAAATATTCACCGATACTCGTGCCAAACACCAACCAAAAAGTTGCCGTACCGATATACCATAAAATGAGTTTCGAAAGCTGGGGATCTATATTTGGCCTTTTTAAAGCTTTTTTCTTTATCGCTACTACGGGTAGGCTGCTGTTAGTATTTATATTGATCAGGCCCTTATTGTCTTCAGCTTTCAATTGCCCGGACAACTCAGAATCACTTAGCCGGTAATCCAACGCTACTTTCCTTTTTATTAATGTTTCATTTATTTCATCATCGGGCAATGTCTTTAGGTATGCTGCTAACTTTTCCGACTCTTCAATATTTTGCTTCCTGGCATATTGTCTTAAAACATTTTTTACTTTAATGATCATTATAATAATACCGGCAAGTATAGGAGTAAGAATTAATGCTATTGTTATAATGACTCCCCCTTCACCCAAAAGAGAGTCCGGGTTTTTTGAGCCCGATTGGGCAAATAAATTTTGACTGAATAGTGAAGCAATACTAACTAAAAACAGGATCAGTGATTTAGGATTAAAATTTTCCGGCGGCCTTTTTTGCTTATTTTTTATATCTTCTTTATAGTTCAAAAATTCCTGTATTTGCTTACTATCCATATTGCGGAGGTATTGGTTCAAACGCTCTTTACCCGTCTCCTTCTTTTTCTTCCTTCCCGTCATGATCACCTCAGTGGTTATAATTTTTAGAAATATAGCTGCAACTAATACAATAGCCAGGAGAATAAACAGCATGATCATATTTCCATCGTGGGTTGGAGCAAACTGCTTAGCTGTACTGTCTGCCTGGGCCTTCAAAGAAGTTGGAGATATAAGCCCTGCTACAACAGATATCAATAGTGATTTTGGAATGAACCCTGCGTGCATAATAAATATATTACTACCCTTTATCCTTTAATATTGAAAAAAAAATTATTTGCGTTTTAAAAACGTGAGGCTCTTTTCCAAATGTTTACTAAACTCTCCGATTCTCGCATCCTCCAGCATGTTATAAATATCGTCCCGCACCGCTTTAAATACATCGTGTATTGGGCATGGCCTGGCTTCAGAACAGTTTTTGAGACCCAATCCACAGCCTGTAAAAAGCCTGTCCCCATCAATTGCTTTTACAATATCTGCCAATGAACATTGCAATGGTTCTTCATCCAGGTAAAAGCCACCGGTTGGTCCTTTTAAAGACTGAACAAAACCTTTGCGGCTCAAATCCTGCAAAATTTTCGCGATAAAATATTCAGGAGCATCAATTGCTTTTGCTATCTCTTTTATCCCTACCCTGCTGCCGGCTTTTGATTTTTGCGCTATAAAAATCATTGCACGAATGGCATATTCACAGGTTTTTGAAAACATTTTTCTTTTTTAAAAAGTAAAGGTAAAAAAAGAATTTTTAATAAAGGACATTTTTATCCTCTATTACTAAAGCATTTTTTTGGTGAGAATTTTTATTTTACAAAATCAGTAAACATTTACAGTAAACTGCAACAATCTGGCATGGAGGGGAACTTTGCGCCAATATGAAGGGAGCGGGCGCCCAGGAAATCAAAATCTTCTGTTTATTTAATAGTAACAGGAATTCATTTTAAAAAAAGTCGCAGCTTTTTACTCTAAAATTATTTTTCCCTTCATCACCACGTGGATCGCACAAAAATAATCAGCATTATTTTCAACAACCATTTTCCATGAGCTATTTGCTATCATATTAGATGAGGTCCATGCTTTGGTTTTTTCTTCAGTTACGCAATGCGTAACCATGTCGCGATTTACCCAAATAACAGTATCTCCTTTCCTGACATAAAGTTCCGCCGGCTGAAATTTCATATCCTTAATTTCAACCGTATAAATTTGGGGTCCTGTCTTTTCAGGAGCAATGGGTGCAGAAGAATCTGAAACCGGTACTTTAAGAGCATGGTCTTCCGGGCTGGTGCAACTATTGAAAAAGAAAAAGAGGAGCATATAAATAAATATTACTCCTCCTGATTTTTGCTTATGGATCATTTTTTTACAAACGTTTTTTGTAACATCTCAGCATGGCCGAGGTGGGCTTTCAGAGCGGGTATAATATCCTGCAATAATTTTTTTAGTTCCGCATTTTGGCTTTGAGGGATCAACAAACCATCGACTGCACTTATAACAGCTTTATGATAGGCGACCTCATTATCTATATACGCTTTGTCAAAAGTTTTTCCTGATTTTGAACGCAATTCTTTTTTTGTTTTTTCTGCATCAGATAAAAGTTTCTGGCTTACCGCATTATCCTTTGGAGTAACACCAAGTTTTGTAACCAAAGCTACTGCCTGTTTAATCACTGCCGTATGATCATCATTCATTGTCTTAGCAAAGTTTAAAACATCCGTATTTTTTGATTTCGCGGTGGCTATTTTGGCATAGTTGATGTCAATTTGATTAGCAACAACTGCAACAGAGGCTATTTCAGGATCAGATAGTTTGGGATTTGTTTGACCATAGCCAGGCACAACGGCTATAATTGAGCATACCATTGCAGCCACAATCAATTTCATAAATTGTTTCATGATTTTTTAATTTTTTTTATTTGTTTATACTCCATTAGAGTTCGTGCTTCGGGAAAAGGTTACAACCGAAAGAAGAAGATTTTACAAAAGAAAATATTGGCTGAGGCCTCACAGCAGGTAATACCTCAATAGCTGAAATTAAGCATTGGAAATTTTATAAATCCCGCGAAGAAATTGATGAATCAGCAGTCGGCAATTGGCATTATGAAATTTAGGATTTTAAATCATTGTGATTTTCCTCTTCAACTCTTTCGACTTTTTTCCATTCACGAATTTTGGTAAAAGGCATCTTTAAAAGATTGCCGATAGTTAGTTCCCTTTCATCAGCATAGTGTGGAACTCCAGTGACAATTTCATTTTGATGAATATTCAATCTTACTGTTTTATGTATTCTGTCCCAAAATGAAAAGATGATGGAATAATTGCTATCGGTTTCCTTTTTAATCATAGAATGATGAATGCCATGCATTCGTGGAGTTACAATCAGGTAGTTCAGAATTTTCTCAAACCGGAATGGCAATTTTGTATTGCTATGGTGAAATTGTGCAGCGGCTTCAAAAACGATTTCATAAATCAGCACCATCACCGGTGAAGCGCCAATTAAAATGATCGCTGCACCCCGAAAAAAAACGGAACCTATCATTTCACCGAAATGAAAACGAAATGCAGTAGTGATATCCAAATCCAGGTCAGTGTGATGTACTAAGTGAAATCGCCAAAGAATTGGCAACTTGTGCAATAAAATATGCCAGATGTAATTGCTATAATCGAGCAATAAAAAAGAAATGACAGCCTTGATCCATGCAGGAGCCGCATATAAATAATTCAGACCGAAAAGCCATTGCTGGTTTTGTGTTGCCAGCCAAACCATTGCGGGAATAAAAAGAATGCGTAGCAGTGCAAAAGCAGGAATTGAAACAATGAAATTGATTAACATTCTTTTCCATCTGTTCTGAACTCTTTTTCGTAACTGAAATTTAGTCTCGACAATAAACAGAATGA
>JBDTMP010000125.1:0-11137 GCA_039934215.1 Ginsengibacter sp. | reverse complement strand
TACGACCATCGCTTTGGAGAAAACCGTAGCGGCGATTACAAACTATTAGAAAATTGCCAGGCAAAATATAATTATAAAGTAAAAGAAATACCTGAGCATGTGTTGCATAATGTAATTATAAGCTCTACAAAAATCCGGCAGTCTTTATCTGAAGGACATATCACCGGAGCAAATGAAGCTTTGGGTTACCCATATTTTTTTGAGGGAACAGTCGTTGAGGGAAATAAACTGGGAAGAACATTAGGCTATCCCACGGCTAATATTGAAATACCCGATAATAGTAAACTCATTCCTGCCAACGGCGTTTACGCTGTTGAGGTTTCAGTAAAAAATGATGAATCAGATCTTAAAAACAACGTACATCACCCCGGTATGATGAATATCGGTATAAGGCCAACCGTAGGAGGAACAAAAAGAATAATCGAAGTGAATATTTTTAATTTCAATAAATCTATTTATAGTAAAACCATAAGGGTTTATATAAAAAATTATATAAGGCCTGAAATAAAATTTGATGGATTGGAAGCGCTTAAAACTCAATTATCCGAAGACAAGAGAAATGCAGAAAATATTCTGAAAGCATATTAATTGTAAGTGCCTCCCATAATAATTTTATAGGCAAGCTCTTTTAACAACGAACCACCCGATGCGCCGTAATTATTAATGCCAATACTTTTTAAATTATAATCATGCAGTAACAGAATAGCCTGTTCAGTTTCTAAATATGAATAATTTAATACAGTATCCATTGCCTGCTCTACCAGGTATGGATTATTAAAAAATAATGGCTTAAGGGCCTTTTCACTTTTATCATTCATTTGATAAATAACAATTATTTTACTGAAATAATTATAAAGGGAGGGCAATAACAACGGCATGGGTGCAGCCTTTGGATTCGCTTCAAAATACTGAATAATTTTTATGGCTTTAGCAAGATCCTTTTTACTAATGGCATGCTGAAGTTCAAAAATGTTATACTCTTTACTGACACCAATGTATTTTTCAATATCATCTTCTGTTATGTTTTTCCCTTCCCCCAAATTCATTGACAACTTTTCCACTTCGTTAGCAATGCGGGTAAGGTCATTCCCAACGTGGTCAACGAGGAGCATTAATGCACGCTGTGCAATTTCATACCCTTTCGATTGCAGGTATCCGTTAGTCCAGGCGGGCAACTGGTTATCATAAATTTTTTTTGATAAGAAAATTTCCCCGTTTTTTTTGATGCTTTTTGAAAGACGGCTGCGTCCGTCGAGTGTTTTTCCTTTATAGGAAATTATCAGCACTGTGGATGCGAGGGGCTTTTCAACATAACTTTCAAGCTTTTCTATGTCTTTCATTTGCTGGGCTTCTTTTAACAATACAACCTGCCGTTCAGCAAACATCGGGTATCGTCTGCAGGAATTTACAACATCTGCCCAGTTCGCATCTTTGCCATAAAATGTTGTCAGATTAAATTCTGCATCAGGTTTTGTTAAAATTTTCTTTTCCGCATATTCCATTACCTCATCTATGTAAAAATCTTCTTCACCTTCAAGCCAGTAGATCGCCTTGTAATTATTTTTTTTCCAGGCTGATAAGATAGATAAAGCGCTCATTTGCTCAAAGATAACAGAATCCTGAACTGTCGTATTTATTGTGAAAAAAAAGTTGAGAATTCGTGTAAAAAGTCTTTGGCATGGTTTTGGAAATTTTACGTGAATAATCTAATTTAATTTCAAAATTTTACAATATGAGTTACGAAAACTTTCCTAACAGTAATGTTCCTGAAGAAAAACCTGTAGTTACAAATAATAACAATAGAAATATCCTGACGGCTATCCTGGTTATTATTTTACTGGGCACGTGGGGATATATAATTTGGGATAAAAATAAAAACAAGCAGGAAAAGCAGGAACTAACATCTCAAATCGTGGAAAGCGATTCTTCAAAAAATGAGATGCAACGTGAGTTGAACGACGCCGCACTAAGACTTGATATGCTCAAGACTTCTAATTCAAAAGCCGATAGTCTTTTGCGTACAAAAGATAAGGATATCGAAAGCCTTAAATCAAGGGTTCAAAGCATATTAAATAATAAAAATGCAACGCAGGCTGAACTTGCTGAAGCACGCCGGTTAATTTCTCAATTGAAAGGAAATATAGAAACCTATACTGCAGAGATTGAATCTCTTAAAACGGCTAACAATCAATTAACCCAGGAAAAAAGACTGGTAACCATTGACAGGGATGTTCAAAAGAAAAATTATGACTCGGCCACAACGGTTATAAAAGACAAAGAAAATGTTATTGATGTGGGATCCACTCTGCATGCATCTGATTTTGATATTGTGGGAATTAAAGAGAAAAAAAGTGGAAAAGAAAAGGAAACAACAACCGCGAAAAGGGTAGATAAATTGAGAATTTCTTTCAATATCGATGAAAACAGAATTACACAAACAGGCCCTAAAGATCTATATGTATCTATTACTTCTCCTGATGGAAGGCCTGTCGTAGTTGATGCATTAGGTTCAGGTAAATTCGTAACAAGAGACGGAATTGAAAAAGCCTTTACAAAGAAAGTACAGATCAATTATGTGCAAGGCCAAAAAGAACCTGTTTCAGTGGAGTGGTCTCAAAACAGTGATTTCCAAACAGGAAATTATAAAATAGAAATTTATAACAACGGCTTTAAAATTGGAGAAGGTGTACGTTCCTTCAAAAAAGGTGGCTTGTTTAGTTAAGCTAAAATACAAATTGTGTAAAGCTTTAAAATCATTTCCTACTCGAAAAATTCTTGTATTAAAATCCCGGCTACTAAAATATCCGGGATTTTTTTATACCACCGATGTTTAGTTATTAATTTATTAAAGAACATATTATTCCTGCAGCCATTTTTTTAAAGCGAGATAAACTCCATTGGTCCAGCCGAAGCCATCCTGCGCCTCGTATTCCCCTCCCCCTGCCGTGATACCTGTAGCTACAACATTATATTTCTCCATCATCTTACCCGTATCCCGGTACACAGTTTCATTTATATCGAGCCATCTCTTAGCTATTTCTTTTGCCAGTTCGGTATGATGATAATTTTTCAAACCCATGATGGCAATCCATTGAAGAGGCGCCCAACCATTGGGAGCGTCCCATTGTTGATTTGTAGTTTCAGTGGTTGTTATCAATCCGCCGGATTTTAAAAAATCTCTTTTGATGATTTCAGCAACCGAGTCCGCCTGATGCTGTGATGCAATTTTAAAATACAATGGAAATGTAGCAGCAAGCGTATAGGATCCTTTTTGGAATGCGCCTGCGAAATCATAATCAAAATAGAAATTTTTGACCTCGTTCCAGCAATAAGTATCTATTGCTTTTTTTCGCTTCATGGCAAGAGATAAAAACTTTTCGGCTGATTCACTATCTCCTGAAAACTGGAATGCTTCAGCTATGATTTCTTCCAGGTTTAATAAAAGACAATTTAAATCTACGGGAACAATATCACCGGCATGTATGCTTACAAATTCTTTACGATCGCTAAACCATCTGGATGAAAAATCCCAACCCGATTCACAAGCGGCACGCAAATGCCGGTAGAGACTTTTTTTATCATCTGATGAACTCGCAAGATTTATTTCTTTCTGGTATGCTTCGGGCCGGGGGCTATCATGTTCATCCCAATAGTGATTCAGCATATTTCCATCGGGCAACAAGGCAACACGATTTATCGAAGGAGCATTTGCGGTTACCTCATTAAATCCTTTCATCCAGAAATCGTATTCCGCTTTAAGCTGAGGTAAATAATCTATTAAAATCCCCTTCCCTTTTTCTTCGCTTAAAAGTCTTACCATGCAGCAAAAAAAAGGCGGCTGAGACCTTCCGATATAATAAGTACGGTTACCATTTGGTATGTAACCAATTTTATCTATGAGATAAGAAAAATTATCTACCATATTTCGAATCATATCTACGCGACCCGATGCCTGCAAGCCCAGCATCGTAAAGTAGCTGTCCCAGTAATAGATTTCCCTGAAACGGCCACCCGGCACAATATAAGAATGTGGCAGTGAGATTAATGAATCTTTCGTTTCCTTTGGCTCCCTTGTCAATACATCCCAAAGTTCTTCAATATGATTAGTTAGTGATTTTTCATTATCACTTTTATAACCGGTTGATGGTATTTCAGGTTCAGTAAAATATTCATGAACAAATGCAACAAGATCAAAATTTTTTTTATCCTTTTCTTCTTCATAACGGTCGCGAATAACCGATAGATCTTTTTTAGGAATGCAATCGACAAATGTTTTGTTGTCAGGAAAAACTTTTTGCATTTGTACTTTTTCAAATAATTCTCCTAAATCAAAAATATTTTTAATTTCCATTTTACTTTTTCTTTTAAGAAATGTATTTAGTGTACAATATCCGGGGTCAAATCAACCTCAGCAACTGGCTTTTTTTGCAGCCTTTTGAATATCGCAAGGCAAATTATTAAAATGCCTATAGGAACCAATGTAAAATAAAAAGCTGTTTGGCCGCTATATTTATCAAACATAAAACCAGTGAGCAACGATCCTGTTGTTCCACCTATCGCCGAAAAAATAATTATTAATCCTGACATTACACCATGCTTTGGCTTCGGCAATGAACTTAATATTACTGAATTGATTGCGGGATACACCGGCGCCAGTAATAAGCCTATAAGAGGAAATATATAAGCTGCAATTGGCGCATCCAGCCACCCGGTTATATTTCTTCCGGCTTCATTTTTTGCAAGAGGCATTGCTATTAATACCAGGATCGCCGCTAATGTTAAGCTTCCTATCAATACATAAAACCAGTTGAGTCTTTTTAAAACAACACCGGCAAAAAAACGGCCCAATGCAGTAGATCCCGCCAGGATACTCCCCATTTGAATACTCAGCACGGCTGGCAACAAGAGAACTTTGTTATTGAAAGTTGGTAAGAAATTTTGGATACTTTGCTCAATCAATACATAAAAAAAGGCTGAGAAAACAAATGCAATGACTATCGGCTCTTTCATCAATTTAAACATATCCGAAAATCTTGCATGAACAGGTTTACCAGATTCATCATGAGCCACCGATTCATCAAGTTTCGCAGAAAGTAATAAGAAAAAAGCCAACAGTGATAATCCTCCCAATAAATAATAAGCATTGAGCCACGCAGTAGATTGGGGGTTCGAGTTATCTACAAAAGAACTGAAAATGAAATACAACGAAAGATTTCCAACCATAAAAAAAGATTCGATAAAGTTCATCATGCTGATATGTCCTTTGGAATCCTTTGTAACAAGACCAATAGTACTGTACACACTCATCTTAATTAATGCGAAGCAGGAGCCAACGGCCACAAACAATAATTTAATCGCGAAAAACCCTGGTGTATTTGGAATAATAAAACAGACAGCACATATAACACCCAACGCAAATAACATCGCCCGCTTATAGCCAAACCGCGCTATATAAGACGCTACAAGAAAAGATACAACGGCAATGCTCAGGTCTTTACACGGATCGATCCAGGCAGCAGCTTGTTTGGTAACTCCAAAATTATTTTGCACTTGCAATATGGCGATACCTGAGCTGTTTAGCAGTATAGCAAACACAAAATAATTAATGAAAAGGGAAAGTTTTATTCTCCAGTTATGCATAAGCGAATCGTTAGAATTAATAATATCGAATATACAATTAATCCAATTCTATGCGAAGAGGTCTTTTAATGAATCAATATTAATGCACAAGCGTTCCCGGATTGAAAGTGCGCCAGCTATGCCAGAACTCCTGCGAAACCGGAAATCTTTTCAAAGCCATTGAAGTGTTGATGCCACTTCCATCTAACCTGTATTTATTTTTATTCAACAGTAAAGGGGCATATTGGCTTTAATAAAGTGATGCTTCAAACAAAAAAGACCTGGTGCCCGATCGGGCACCAGGCTATTTATAATACCCGATACGAAAAACTTATTTGCATAGCTATCGATACAATGTCAGCAAAGATTGCTTTCCTTTCCTTTAGACGATAGATCAGAAATCAAAACGTTAGTAGTAACAATTACACCACCAACATTTAAGTAATAAAATATAAAATGCTCTCCAGTCAAGAGGTAAAAGTATAGAAGACCCGTCCTGTAGAAACAGGACAGGTTCCATAACTGCTTATGAGAAAATCTTGTATTAAATAATTTATTCTGCACCATCTGTTATTGCTCTTTGTACGGCATAATTACCAACGCTTCTTCCAGCTTTAAAGCCTTCGTCACAATCAATTTTTGTATGTATCCCTGAAATAAATCTTGACTTTCCGGCTTCTGCAGACATCTCTTCATATTTAGATGCATTGGCTGGTATGATATGCCCAAGTATCGTTGCAGCAGATTCACTAAATGTAGAATGTCCTGAGATATAAGAAGGGAAATTAGGAACGCCAGTTAAGGTTTTTACCTCAGGAATTATTTGTGAAGGCCTGGGGTTGAAATAATAAAACTTCGTATTCCAGCAAACGATCGCTGCATCCATCTGTCCCATGTTGAGCAAAGCCATATTCCTGGCCCATCTTACCTCACTATAATTTTGTTTGATAAAATCTTCAGCAGCGATAGCATTCCAATGGCCTGAAGGAGTAGAAGTGCCAACTCCATCGGCCCAAAATTGAACAATTCTATTTTGCTCCCGTGTTGGATTTTTAATTTGTGCATATGCTGCCTGGTTCTCCTGGTTAAAGTCATTACTTGATGTGGAAGGAGGAGGGCCTGAGCGCAATGCGATAACCGTTAATGAGTCAAACAGAAAGGGCTTCACCTTTCCGAACAACGGCAGCATGGGAGGCCTTTTTGGCCATTCGAGACTAATCCATGGAATTTGTCCCAGAGCTGAAGTATTTGTAGCCAGATCACTCCATACCTGCGGAGAACCTCCCGCAGCGCCGGCACGATCTGTTCTTGCACGGGCAACGAACACAGCAGCCACCTGCCTTCCCAGTGTTTCTCCAGCTGTGATGTCGCTTCTTACATTGGCACCACTTAAAATGCGGTACTCTTCTTCTTCTTCCAGTTTTTGTTGAATAAAGGCAATTTCGGTAGGAAAAAGAAGCTTCATCATTTCGGCTGTAACTCCTGCTACTACAGCATCCTCCGAAGGATAAGCAGGTAAAGCTGTTTTGGGAATTAATGCTTTTATTGACGAATCAATTGCATAAGGCGCAGCACGATTGTATAATTTTTTATAGTGCCACGCGGCTACCAGTGCGTCATATTGGGCAGCACTTATATATGCATAAGCCCTGGCAGCATAGGGAGGGTTGGAAAACGGAAACTCGGGATAAGCAAATGGATTGTTTGCGTTAGGAGGAGGATAAGTTCCATCAGAATTTTGATATGGTGGAATATTATGCCTGGCAACGAGTTCACGCATGATCTCATTCCACCGGAGTACTGCGCCTGCCTTCCAGTAGTTGATAAGATTTTTTTGTTCACCACTTATGTTTTGCTGAAGGCCTTTTATTTCGTTCAACTCAGCAATGTATGCAGGAGAGTTTGTTAGTGCAGGTGCATTGATAGCAAAAGTATCCGGCCTGCCTAGCAAAACGGTTTTCCAGGTACCTGCATCTATATCGACATCTGCCGGATTAAGCGCAGCAATATTTTCTGTTCTTCCGACTATATCTTTTGAACAGGATGCCAATATTCCGGCAAACAGTATTAGGAGGAATATAAATAAATGTAGCCTTTTCATATTAGTTAGTTTGATTTCTAAAGTTTTGTTTGGTTGATTTTTTTACATATAAAACATAGAAAGCCCCAACATTAAAAGCACTGGCCTGGCCTACATTTCTTCCTGCTAATGTATAATTCGCACCTGCGAGGAACGATAAATGTGTGTACTGCTTTAAGGTATATTTAATGTTGGCTCCCACAGTAGTCATGTTCATCCTATTACTTGGGAAAGGCATATTATTCCTTGTTATATCAAAACCACCTAACGTAGTCCAGTTAGTCAAAAGGGCCTCAGCAATAATATACTTACCACGGTATCCTGTACGCAACTGGTATTGGGCCGCATCCGGCATTTTTACTTCGTTGGTAATATGCAGCCGTGTATCGTAATAGGCATTCCTGTCAATTTTTACGTTACTTCTCCTCACGTAAGATGCAGATGCGGTTATAGAAAATCTCCCGTGTTGAAAATCTACCATTCCTCTTCCTATAACATTTGTTGATCCCAAGCCTACAGTGAGCGGCAGGTAATCTATCTGGTAATTAGTTAGGGGTGTTGAAAAGCCACCGACTAAATAAACACCTATTTTATTTTTCCCCAATGAATAACTAAACGGTTTCCATTTTACAAATAATGAAACATCTTGTAAACCTTTAGATTGATGAAGAGTTCCGGCGGAGGATTTGGTCCATACATAGGGAGCGCCAATCATTACATTTAGTTTGCCTGTAATGCCATAATTCCCACCATACATTATTGATTGAGTAGAAACTGTTCCAAGATTTTGATTGTTTCTTTTCATAGTGCCTTCCCAATAATAATCCCATGATGAATAGTTATACATGAATCCGTTACAAAATTGGTTTTTATTCATCATGATGGCATCCAATTCTGTCTGTGCATAAACACAATTAAAAATAAAAATCGAAAGGATAAGTAAGCTGCCACGTTTTAGGTTATAAATTTTTCTTTTATGCATAATCGTTATTTTGATAAAATTTTTACTGAAGCTTTATTCTAATTAGAATCGTGCAGTAAATCCAACATTTATGGTATAATCAGCAAAGGCTGCATCACCTTGCGCATACACACCAGTCAGGTTTGTTCTCACTTTATCCGGAACGCTTTGCGTACGGTTACGCTCAAGAGCAATTGGAACAAATGCATACACATTTATTTTTTTAAAATTGTAATTAATACCTGGCTCTGCCGAAATAATATATCCCGGCCTTCTGAAGCCGCTGCTTTTTCCAATCAGATCATGAACGGGCAAACATTCATCACGGGCGCCTAAAGAAATAGTAAGATTTTTTGCTGAAAAATTTACTCCGCCTCTCAGCATATATTGGTCAGGAACACTCATAGTACTGCTGCCATATGAGATATTGCTTTGCGACGGTGTGCCTCCGCGTGCAGTAGATGTGCCATTCTGTTCACGTGGATTCGCCAGGTAATAAAGATTGCCGTACAGGCTTATGTGCCTGGATACATTATAGAATGCATTTATTTCTGCTGTAAAACCAGTGCCTCCATCTCCCAATTGTATGGACTGGTCAACAGGGCCTAAGATGTGCGTTGAATCATTTTTATAAAAGAAGTCCTGGTATTTATAATCACCTGTTGGCAATTTAATTCCGAGCCCGAATTGAACATTCCCCTTATGCATTTTGCCTGGATCAAGCATCCACCGGTATGCTGTAAAACGAACATCACCAAGGCCAAACGAATGAGTGCTGAACCTGGATTTTCCGTCATGCTCATATAACGAAGAGCGGGTGTTGGCAGCTATGGGAGCATCTACTGCAATCGACCACCATTTATTAATATTGTAGGTTAAAGAGACATCCAGTGTATAAGAATGATTGATAACTTCTGTGCCGCCGGCAACTCTTTGCTTTTGTTCTTTGGTTCCTACAAAATGCCTGAAAGATTTGAAATAGCGGTTGTTTACATTTAATGACCATTTCGAAAGTGTATCCATTTGTTCCGAATGATCCATGCTGCAAACACCGCCGGTGCTGCGTATTGCTACACATCCCTGTGCATTAACTTTGTTTGAATAAACAAATACAATTAATACACTTATTAAAACTGATATAATTGATTTCATAAAACTGAGTTTTGGTTTAAGTTGTTAGTTGATAAATATTTTTTAATTTTTTGTTAGTTTTTGCATTACCAAAGCGCCAATTTTTTTGCCCTGGTTATAGGCATCCTCTACTGATTGCCTGTAGTGAATTCCTCCATATAGCCTGCTAAAAGAAACTTCAACAGCTGCTTCATCAGCGTTTTTAAAATTCCTGTCGGGCCAGCCCCATGCCCGTTCTGACGAATCTTTAAAAGCGGTATTTTTATACATAGCGGCAAGCACCGTTGCGGCAGCGGCTGAGATAGTGGAATGGGCACTATTGTATTCAGGAAAGGGGGGGGTTTGTAAATATGGCATCCATTCCTGGTCAATATAACGATTGATGTACGTCTCAGGCCTAATCACATCAGTTTTGAATTTAGTAGCCCAGGACAATAAAAAAGCATCATAAATTCCAATACTCACACCAGTGTATGCAGACACCGTTTGATAAAAATCCGCACTGTTATTTTTAGAAATGGTACCAACAACTTCCATCCAATGGCCAACGGGTGTCATTGCTTTTGTGGCAAACATGGCATGCCCCTGCACATGTAATTTAAAGCTGTTGCAATCCCAAAAATTAGCGATCCATTTTTGATTAGAATCAAGATTAGTGCCGGTTGCCATAACATCTTTCGCCATTTTATAAAACGCACTTGTTGAATCTTTACTGAAAGGCGGCAGACCCGGAGGAGGAAACATATTAGCCGAATCCATCACCAGGCATCGCATGGTTTTCCACATCGGCTCAACCGCATCAAAATAACCTGGTGGTGTTGGCGACCAATGCCCCTCTTCACCGGAAAGTGTAAAGCGGGCGCCACGAGTTTGCGCATAATTATCTTTTTTGCACCATGAAATTATTGAGTCCGCAACCTGGCCACCATATCTTACAGAATTATCGAAAAGCTCGTCAGGCATCCCTGAGTCCTGCGCGAGTGCCTTTACTGAATCAATTATATTCTGTACAGTGTCATCAGAAAAAGTAAATTGCTTGCCCACGTTTATCATTGCTATAATTGAGGCAAATGGATAATCGATTTTTGTATCTTTCGGTGGGTGTGGTATATTATTGAGGCCATTGACCTTGCCTTGCAAAGATTTAAAATGGCTTCCTTCTTGCGCCAGTACTTCATAAGCCGCAAGATTTGAATAAGCGAATATTCTCGATGCAACCGGTGGGGTGAAAATATCATAAATGATTACATAATTAAGCTTATGCATTACCTGTGCATATAGAAAAGGATCATGCATTACTTTGGCATAATCTTTATTCTTTTGCTTGCAGGAAGAAAAAATTAAAA
>JBDTMP010000124.1:0-3315 GCA_039934215.1 Ginsengibacter sp. | reverse complement strand
CCATAATTATTCAGGCAAGCAACTTAGCGATTTTATGCCTGAAATAATTACCGCGTTTGTCCATCTCTTACTTTTACTTTCTTTTTGTTACTGTTCTTTTTCTCGTATTCAAGCACTTCTTTAGGCTTTGTTTTTTTCGGCACATCAATTACTGTTTCAGAAGTTTTAGGCGCTGCCATTAAATGGCCACGGTCATATTTTTCCAGCTTTAGAATTCTTCCGGTAGATGGATCGTAATAAGTCCAGTCACCATCCTTCACACTGTATTGTTCCGCCTTTACAATTTTATAACTTATTATTTCGTTACTGCCAGTTCCATAAACAGCAATCGTATCATAGGGAGCATCGGGGTTATAGGCTCTCCAGTTTTCATCTCGCAGCAAGTCACCAAGTGGACTAAAATATTGCGACTTGCCATCCTTGCCTCCATACTTGTAATTTTCGATTGCAACAATATCGCTTTGCAAAGTATATTTTCTCCAGATACCTTCTTTCTTATCATTTACAAAAATTCCCTCTTCTTCATAGCCAGGCTCACCGCGTAACGGATCAACATGTATCACCCATTTGCCTTGCTTCATTCCTTTATTATCAATGGCGTTCAGCGTGTCTCCATTCACTGACATCTTGTATGACTTATATTGCGCATCGGCTTTGATTAAAAAAAATTGTAAGGCTACAATTATGAATGTCAACTTTTGTATTTTTAAAAACATGATTTCAATTTTAAAAACTCTATAATGTTATTCAATCTATTGCTCAAAAATGCCCTGAACAAATTTACCAAATTCAAATCTTTATACTTCTTCATCGCGACTTTGTTTGTATCAACTTTAACCTTTACAAATGGATTTGCACAAATTTCCTCAACGCCCGCTTCTGTAAGAATGAACGGATTAGCGGAGAGAAAATTATGGCTAAAAGATTCTTTATTGAAAGATGTAAAGTTTCGTAACATAGGCCCGTCTGCTATGAGTGGCCGGGTGGTTGATATTGATGTAAATCCCGCCGACCCCATTGAGTTTTATGTGGCGTATGCTACGGGGGGGCTTTGGCATACCGTGAATAACGGGCAGAGTTTTGAGCCAATATTTGATCATGAAAATGTAATAGGAATTGGCGATATAGCGGTAAATTGGAAAAACCGGGAAATATGGGTGGGAACGGGTGAAGCCAATAGCAGCAGGTCTTCATATTCAGGGGTGGGTGTGTATAAAAGTAACGATACCGGCAAAACATGGCAATATCTTGGCCTTCCGGAGAGTCATCATATCGGGAAAATAATATTGGATCCAAAGGATAGTAATATTGCGTGGGTGGCCGCCACAGGTCACCTGTATTCACCCAACAAAGAAAGAGGCGTTTATAAAACTATTGACGGTGGAAAAACATGGAAGCAAACTTTGTATGTTGATGATAATACCGGCGCTATTGATATGGATATCAATCCAAAAAATACCAGTGAACTTTATGCGTGTATGTGGCACCGTGAGAGAAGGGCCTGGAATTTTACAGAAGCCGGAAATACATCGGCTATTTATAAAAGTATAGATGGTGGTGATACATGGAAAAAGATCACCGGAACAAATACGGGCTTTCCCCAGGATGCCGGAACAGGAAGAATTGGAGTAGCGGTGTATGAGACAAATCCACAGATTGTATATGCAATACTTGATAATCAAAACCATCGGCCTGATACCGCCACGAAAAAAACCGATTCCACAAAATATGTATTAGCAGATTTTAAAAATATTTCCAAAGAAAAATTTCTGCAGCTCGACAGCGTTAAGCTGGACTCTTTTTTAATAGGTAATGATTTTGATAAAAAATACCGGGATTCATCATTGAAAGAAATGGTGCGCAATAACAAAATAAAATCAACATCTGTTTATGATTATTTAACTGATGCCAATTCCGCTTTATTCATCACGCCAATCATAGGATGTGAAATATATCGCAGCGACGATGGGGGTGCTACGTGGAAGAAAGTAAATACCAAAGGGCTCGATCTTTATAATACTTACGGATATTATTTTGGAAAACTTTCAGTGTCGGCTGTAAATGAAAATAAGGTGATTATAAACGGATTCAGCCTTATGCTGAGTAATGATGGAGGAAAAACTTTCGCAGACGTGGACAAATCTAATACCCATGCTGACTGGCATGGAGTATGGATCAATCCCTTGCGTGACAGCAACTGGATTGCCGGAAACGATGGTGGTTGTAATATCACTTACGACAACGGGAAACATTGGTTTAAAGCAAATACTCCACCGGTTGCGCAATTTTATGCGATAGCGGTTGATAATGCAAAGCCCTACCATGTGTATGGCGGAATCCAGGATAACGGAGTGTGGTATGGCCCATCAAAAAATAAAACCGGCGATGAGAATGATGAAGAGGAAGAGGTTGCTGATGGCGATGGATGGAAAGGCATAGGCGGTGGTGACGGAATGCAGGTGCAGGTGGATACAAGGAATAACAAAACAGTGTACTTCGGCTCGCAGTTTGGTGAATACCAGCGAAAAACTATAGATGATAAGGACAGCAAGCGGATTCATCCCATGCCGGATATTGAAGCCGAAAAGCTGCGCTACAACTGGCAAACCCCGATACTGCTTAGCACCTTTAACCAGGATATTTTATACATGGGCAACAATAAATTTTACCGCAGTATGAATAAAGGAGCCGGTATGGAACCGCTAAGCAAAGATCTCACAAATGGAAAAAAAGAAGGCGACGTTCCGTTTGGAACGATTGTAACACTCAGCGAATCGCCGCTTAAATTCGGCCTGCTGTATGCAGGTACAGACGACGGAAATATCCAGGTCTCTGATGATGGCGGCTACACCTGGGCGTTAGTAAGCAACAATTTACCGAAAACTACAAAGGGACTATATGTAAGCCGCATAATTGCATCAGCGTTTAAAGAAGGCAGGGTGTATGCAACACTCAATGGTTATCGCGCCGATAATTTTACGCCATGGCTTTTTCTAAGTGAGGACTATGGAAAAACATGGACTAATATAAGCGGGAATTTGCCTTTCGAACCACTTAATGTAATTAGAGAAGATCCAAAGTTTGAAGATATTTTGTATGTGGGTACTGATAATGGATTGTACACTTCTTTCAACAGGGGAAAAAGTTTTATTTCTTTTGGAAACAATCTTCCTTCGGCGCCCGTTCATGATATTGCTATTCAGAAAGAAGCCAGCGAAATTGTAATTGGTACACATGGGCGAAGCATCTATATTGCTTCCTTAAATGATATTCATAAAATCTACAAAGAATTTATAAAGTAGAAACTGAATTTGT
>JBDTMP010000123.1:0-3082 GCA_039934215.1 Ginsengibacter sp. | reverse complement strand
GCAGGCTATTACATCATTACAGTGAATGTAAGCCCCACTGCGACAATTGGAAACACAGTAATAATTAATGGAGCTTCCGATCCTGTAGTTTTTGGATTTACCACCAATCCTAATATCACCAATAACCAAACTAATAATGGAGGCTCACATACATTGCCTTTAAGCTTTATTAGTATTAAAGCTTATGAAAAATCTTCTGCTGTGAATGTAGAATGGAAAGTTGCAAATGAATTAAATATTGATAAATATTTTGTAGAAAGATCCGTTGATGGCAGAACCTTTAATTCCATCGGGCAAACAAGTGCAACCGGCAGCGGCGCAAATACAATAACCTATAATTTGCCTGACGTAAGGCCATTTGCAGGAAATAATTTTTATCGTATAAGCGCATTAAGCAAAGATGGAAAAAACGAATATAGCGCGATAGTAAAAATTAACCTGGGCAAGGGAATGGCGGCCATTTCCATTTATCCAAATCCCGTTACAAAAAATGGATCGTTGAATTTGCAATTGCAAAACCTAAACAAAGGATATTACCTGGTAACCATATTTGATCAACATGGCAAGCAGGTGATAAAACAAGTGATTTCGCATGAAGGCGGCAATAGTGTACAGGCTATTACATTGCCAAAACTTTCTGCTGGCGCATATTCAATCAATGTCAATAGCAACGATATAAAATTTATAAAAACAATAGTTGTAGAATAGGATAAGGTATTTGAAAAATTTATTTTATTTAAAATTTTTGCGATCATTTGCGCTCATACATTTTCTGTTCTGAAACACAGAAAGAAACTAAATAGAACCTATTACAAAATGTCAATTTTTTTTACAATTTAAAATTTTATTCAGAATTTTAAAATATCAGGATCTTTAACTGCTTCCTCAATAGGATTAATTTAATTTTTCTAAAAATTACATGGTAAAATTTTTTCATTGAGAAAGATTGTCTCAATACAAATAGTTTATTTATTATGCTTCGTAACAACATTACAGGGGCAGCCTAAAACATTTTTTTGGGGGAATGATATTATTAAACTTATACCTGAAAAAAATAAGTATCAGTCAATAGTTTATGGAACAAAGAACGGACTTATATCTTCTGAAATAACTTGTCTTGCCCAGGGTAGGAAAGGATATCTATGGATAGGGACTTCTTCCGGGCTAAGCCGGTATGATGGATTAAAGTTTGAAAACTTTTTTAAAGGTGACAACCATTTTACGGGGAAAATATATACTATAAAAGAAGACAGCATTCGCGGCATTATGTGGATCGCCTGCGATGCGGGCTTATGTTATTTTCAAAATGAACAATTGCACTTTGTAAATTTTAAAGAAAGAGATATTGCTGTGTATGATATTTATTTTTTAAAAGACAATTCCATGTGGATTGGTACAGGCATTGGACCAGTTTTTTTTCCACGAAAAATAACTGACAGTTTAAGTTCTCAAAAAACAATTTCGTTGTCCTCTTTTTTATTGCCTCAATGGAAGACCTTCAATTCTCAGGGAAGCCTTGTAGATAAAATTCTGACAAATGAAAGCGGGGATATTTATTTTGCCGGCGGCGGGAATATCTTCTTTTATAATAAAAATAATTTTGAAAAAATATGGAGCTCCAAACTTCAGCAAAATAATAATGACAACATAATCCGTATGGTGCCCGGTAACGGCGATACTATTTTTTTTGCATCAGTATTTAGCGGGTTATACTCCATCCAAAAAAAAGAGACAAAAAGATATGCTGAATCCAAAACGGTTTCTGCCGATCTTATTGAACACAACGGGCAGTTTTACTATTTTACCATGGATGGAATTTTTCAGTTCTTTTCTCCCACAAAGCCTTTAAAAAAATTGAGCGAAGTGCCTGCCCAATTAAATGTATGGCCATCGTGTTTACTGGTTGATAATGAAAACAATTTCTGGATCGGGTTTCACGATAACCTGATTTATCAAAAACCAAGAAATTTTGTTACATACGTGAACGAACAGTCAGGCGTGGAGCCTGAACTGTATAGTGTGCTGCAGCTTAAAAATAATGAGCTTCTCTTCGGGGCAAACAGGGGAAAAGTTTACAAACTTAATGGTGCGGTTTTTAAAAATATTTTTGGTAACGGGCAGATTGTCCCCAGGGCGGAAATAAAAAGTATGTATGAAGATAGCCGTGGATGGCGCTGGCTGGGTACAGGCTATGAAGGGATATCTGTAATAAAAAATAATGAAACACTTCATTTTACAAAAACAGATGGACTGGCATCTAATAGTAACTATTTTTTTTATGAAGATGATAAAGGAAATATTTATACGGGTGGTGATGGTGGATTTTCCCGGATTAATTTTGACTCTTCGGCGAATCAATTTGGGTTTAAAAGTTTTTACTACAGGGTGGCCGGAGATAATTTTGAAACATTTAAAAATTGTGTGGCCGGCCCTGATGGCTCCTTGTGGTTAGCAGGCGAAAAAGGCCTGTTTCATTTTAAAAATGACATACTTGGCCATTATTCTCTGAATGACGAATTGAATCTAAGCATATCCGATATTAAAAAAGATAAGACTGGAAATATATGGCTCGCGATAAAAGGAGATGGTATATGGGAATGTTTTTTTGACGCCAAAAATGTGCTTCAGCTTAAAAAAATATTTTCTCAAAAAGATGGCTTGCTTTCAAATATTTATTTAGACCTTACCATAGATCATGAAAATAATGTTTGGGCTGGCGGCTATTCCTGTATCACTTCAATTAAAAGCAACCACGAAAGATTTGGTGTTACTAATTATACATCCAGCGACGGCTTTCTATCTTCCAACTACCAGGCCCTGCGAATTTACTGTGACAATAATGATACGATTTGGGTAGCTACTTCATCGGGTTTAACCTCATTCGATGCCCGCAATATTGGTGTTAATAGAAAACTATTGTTGAATTTTACAAATATCTCTTTGGTGGATACATCGAAAAAAGTTGCTTCTTTTAAAAAAAATGAAGAAGAGTCTGTAGTAGAGTTGCCGCATTTTTTAAACGGAATAGAGTTTCATTTTGCGGCTGTTTGTTTATCTGATCCCCAAAAAATTATGTATTCCT
>JBDTMP010000122.1:0-8828 GCA_039934215.1 Ginsengibacter sp. | reverse complement strand
GCTCTCAACGACCACTATATTTTTAAAGATATTGCCGGCCTGTCCACATTTTTAATTGAAAGAAAAAAATTACCAAAACTGCCGGAGGAATTGATAAGGAAGCTGAGTTACAATATTAGTCAATAGTAAGTAATCGTTTAGATCATCGACTTATTGACTATTGACTGATTGACCATTGACCCGTTTAGCATTCACTAATTATCCATCTCATCCCTTATTTCATCAGAAACCGTTATCAATACTTTATCAATACGCTTTCCATCCATATCTATTATTTCGAAATCAAAGCCACGCCATTCAAATCTGTCGCCTGTTGATGGAATCGTTTTTAGTTCGTGCAAAATAAATCCTGCAAGCGTATCAAATGTATTTTCACCTTCATTTATCCAGATCGTTTTATCAAACTTTGTAAGAAAGTCATAGAATTGAATTTGTGCATCAATAAGGAAAGACCCATCCTCTCTTTCCACGATCGTATATTCATCATCTTCAGCCTCTGGCATCTCTCCTACTATCGCTTTTAGAATATCCTTTATTGTTATCATTCCTTCCATGCTGCCATATTCATCTACAATAAATGCATAGTGAAGCTTGGTCCTTTTAATTTTTTCTAAAACCTGGTAGGCGGAATTATTTTCCGGAATAAATAATGCATCTTTAATCAGGCTCGCAATGGGCACATCAGGCTCGAGATAAATATCTTTTACAAACACAATTCCCTTAAGGTCATCAATGCTTCCTTCGCACACGGGATACACCGAGTGCTGGTATGCTTTTATCTTTTCCCGCATTGAATTTTTGTCTTCATTAATATCGAACCATACAATATCCGTCCTGTGCGTCATTAGTGACGTAATGTTCCTGTCGCCAAGGTGAAACACCCGCTCGATGATATCTTTTTCTTCTTCCTCAATAGCCCCAAGTTCACTTCCTTCATTTATCATTGCCTTAATTTCTTCTTCAGTAACCTGGCTGTCGGTGTGTTTTTTTATATTAAATAATTTAAAAAAACCAGTACTTAAAATGCTGAGAAGCCATACAACCGGGTAAGAAAAACGGCTAAGCGCTTTAATAGGTTTTGCGAAATTCTTTGCTATTTTTTCCGGCCTTAAAATGGCAATCCTTTTGGGAATTAGCTCACCAAAAAGTATAGATAAAAAAGTAACGAATATAACGATCAAAACAGTCGAAGTGGTTTCCGCATAGGGCCTCATAAATTCAATCTTCGCGATATAAGGCTCCAGCGATTTTCCAAACTTTTCCCCGGAATAAACTCCTGTTAAAATTGCCACCAGCGTAATATAAATCTGAGTCGTGGATAAAAATATTTCAGGATTTTCCTGCAGTTCAAGGGCAGCCTTCGCTTTTTTGTCACCTTTGGCGGCAGACATATCCAGCCTGCTTTTTCTTGCTGATACCAGGGCAAGTTCGCCCATTACGAGAAGCCCGTTTATTACTATCAGGAAAAATAAAATAATTAATTCCGTCATAATTATATTTTCAAACCAGGGTTGTAAGCCTGATTTTTTTATTAAAAATTTTTGCAATTGTGTATCCCAATATCAAACCAACGATTGCGCCACATGTTACATCAAGTGGAAAATGTACACCTACATACACCTGGGCATAAGAAATTAAAAATGCCCACAAAAAAACAAATGCCCAATATGCGCCCAATGTTTTTTTGAATGTTGTAAAGATAAACATAGCAGCGGCAAAATGATTTACCGCATGGGAAGAGGTAAAGCTGGAACTAACAGGGCAATAACTCACCAAAAATCTTACCTGCTCCGCAAGCCCCGGATCCTGGCATGGCCTAAGGCGAAAAAAAAATTCTTTTATCAGCCGGCTGCTCACCATGTCGCTTACTGTAACATTTATTAAAAAAAATAAAACCCAAAACCATCCTTTGATTTTGAAATTAATGGTAGTGAAAAGAATAAGAAAAAAGTAGAACGGAAGCCACAGATACGACTCCCGGATAAAAGGAATAAATCCGTCTAAAAAAGGAGTGTGCCATTCGCCATTAAGCTTTGAAAACAAGTGATAATCTGCCTGCTTCAATGCCTCAGGAATATACATGGCACTTTTGATATCTAATAAGGTCATTGGCTGCAAAAATAGCTATTGCATAAATAAGTGTGTAAATATTTACTTTTGCCCTCTGATATAATAAGCTATTAGTCAACTTTCAGAAAAATCTATAATCTTCAAACAGCTTCATGAAAATCGTGACGTTCCCCCGGCTAATTAAATGGCTGTTTTTTACGGGTCTTACTTTATTGGTGCTGATGACTGCATTGAGGCTTTTATTTTTTTTTCATTTTAAACCTGCTCAATATACATTCTCCAATTGTATAAAACCATTGCTACTCGGCCTGAGGTATGACCTGAGGGTGATATGCGCTATCATATTGATTCCATATCTGGCAGGAAGTTTTCATTTGGATTACAATGAAAAGAATCGTCTCAAAGCGGGGAGCATTATCAGGCTGGTGATCGCGTTTGTACTGCTGACAGTTATAATTTTATTGCTGAAAAATAATCATGGCGGTCTCGTTTCAATTATCATTGTCTGCGCTTTATTTCTTCTGTATTTATTTTGGCTTTTTTCAACTAAAAATTGCAACCCTTTTGTAAACCGCACTTCTAAAAAAATATTTAAATGGTATTTTTTAATCATCAGCATTTGTCTCGCCCTGTTTTATACATTTGATTTTGAGCATTACGATTACCTGCACCAGCGCTTAAACGCCAGCGTGCTTAATTACGCTGAAGATGCAAAAATATCTTTGAGTATGGTGTGGCAGACATACCCTGTTTTTACACTTATTTTTATTATAGCCGCAGGAACCTTACTTCTATACTGGCTGATAATTGCCTGGATTCCCTTCTTAAAACCACGGCGCTACAGCGGGAATGGAATTATTAAAATGATGATGGCTTATGTTTTTATTTTGCTCCTGGGGCTTGGCATTTTCGGAAGGCTGAATCAATATCCTTTGCGATGGAGTGATGCCTTCTCCTATGACGACGACTTCAAAGCCAATCTCGCATTAAACCCGGTACAGAGTTTTCTTAGCACGTTGCAATTCAGGAGTTCTACCTACGACATTAAAAAGGTAAAAGCGTATTACCCATTAATGGCTCAACATCTTGGTGTTGAAAATCCGGATAGCACCACTTTAAATTTTAAAAGAACTTTTACTCCAAATTCTTCTGCCAATAAACCAAACGTTGTTGTTGTTATCTGCGAAAGTTTTAGCGCTTATAAAAGTAGCATGTGGGGCAATCCCTTAAACACAACACCATACTTTAATGAAATGTGCAGCCAGGGAATTTTGTTCGACAGGTGCTTCACACCTTCCTATGGAACGGCGCGTGGTATATGGGCTGTTATAACGGGGATACCCGATGTTGAATATCCTAACACCTCAAGCCGGAACCCCGCATACGTTGACCAGCATTCCTTGATAAATGATTATAAAGGCTATGAAAAATTTTATTTTCTCGGAGGAAGCTCAAGCTGGGCCAATGTAAGAGGATTGCTTACCAACAATATAACCGGCCTGCATTTATATGAAGAAGACAGCTACAAAGCTAAAACCATTGACGTGTGGGGCATTAGTGATAAAAGATTATTCCTCGAAGCAAATGATGTTTTAAAGGAGCAAAAAGGTCCATTCATCGCCGTAATTCAAACGGCAGATAACCACAGGCCTTATACAATTCCTGAAGAGGATAAAAATGAATTTCAAAAAAAGGAATATTCAACGGATTCCTTAAAGAGATTCGGCTTTCAGAGCAATGATGAATTGAATGCTTTCCGTTATACGGATTTTAGTTTTGAAAAATTTATAGAAGCGGCGAAGCGGGAAAGTTATTTCAAGAATACAATTTTTGTTTTTGTAGGAGATCATGGCATAAGAGGCGAAGCCGGCAGCATGTTCCCGAAAGCGTGGTCAGCAGATGGATTAAGTACACAACATGTGCCTTTACTTTTTTATGCACCTTCATTGTTACAACCGGCACGCATAGATAGAACATGCTCGCAGGTGGATCTTTTGCCATCAGTATCTGCGCTGGCGCATATTCCGTACATTAATACAACATTTGGGAAAAATCTTTTTGATACAGCTCAAAATAATTCGTTACGTTTTAAAAACGCAGCTTTTGTTTACGACTATAACATCAAGCAAATTGGTGTAGTAACCGATGAATATGTATACGTGCACAGCCTGTTGAGTGGCAAGGAAGATTTCAGGTCGTCACGAAATGATAATCCTTTGCCGCAAACACCAAATGTCGAGGAAGATAAAAAAGCGTTACAATCACTTTCCACAGCATACTATGAAACCGCCCGTTATGTATTACTAAATAATAAAAAGGAAGGAGTAAATAAATAACAAATGCATCACAAAAATCTCAGGTATTTTTAGTGATTTCAAAGCAATGATCCCAAAAATCAAATTTCCAAAAAGCGTTCCTCTTACCATCCAGTGGCTACTGGTGTTATGGGGCATTTATGTTTTGATCTTTACGTTGTTCCGGGTCTCTACGGTCTTTTTGTTTAAGCCGTCGGGTGTTAGCTTGTCATCGCTATTCCCCTCTTTTTTATTGGGTTTCAGGTTCGATGTAAAATGGATATCCATGATCCTTTTACCCATCGCTTTGCTTTCGGTGTATCAAAAATTTTCTCCATTTTATTCGGAAAAAAATAAACGCTTATGGTCTTACTACCTGGCGATAATTACCCTTATTGTTCTATTTTTTTTCGGAGCTGATTTTGGAAATTTCAGTTACAACCATACACGCATAAACGCAAGCGCTTTAAATTTTGCTGAAGACCCTATAATCTCATTTAAAATGCTTTGGCAGAGCTATCCAATAGTGTGGATCCTTACTGCACTCATTTTAACTGTTGTATTAATGGCAGGAGTTTTTAAAAGAACTCATGTGCAAACACTAAAAAGAAACATAAAAGAAAATACTATTTACAAAAAAAGATGGCATGCGGGTGCAATTGTTTTCTTATGCTGGTGCCTCTACGGTATTTTTTCTTTTCATCCGTTAAAATGGAAAGACGCCTTCGAGCTTAATGATAATTTCAAATCTTATGTTGCACTGAATCCCCTGCAAAATTTTTTTACAACCCTGCAATTCCGCAGTCCTTCTTTTGACGAGCAAAAAGCAAAAGCTTATTATCCCCTGATCGCAAAATTCCTGCAGCTCGATTCCTCCGGCATTGCAGACAAGCCCTATAAAAGAGAAGTGCTGCCAAACAGTAAAGCTTTGGAAAGCAGGCCCAATGTGATTTTGGTGATCGCAGAAAGTTTTAGTATGTATAAGAGCAGTATGAGTGGAAACCCGCTTGACGCTACTCCTTATTTCAAATCAATGTGCGACAGCGGGTTATTTTTTAACCGCTGCTTCACGCCTACTTTTGGAACAGCCCGTGGCGTATTCGCAGTAATAACAGGAACACCAGATGTACAGCTATCAAAATTTTCAACACGAAATCCGCAGGCAATTCATCAGCATACAATCATTAATGATTTTGAAGACTATAGTAAATATTATTTTTTAGGAGGCAGCAGTGATTTTAATAATTTTGAAGGGCTTGTAAAAAATATTGATGATGTACATATTTACCAGGAAGGCTCTTATAAATCAGCAATGCTGAATGTGTGGGGCATCAGCGATAAAAATCTTTTTCTCGAAGCAGAAAATGCACTATCAAAAGAGAAAAAGCCTTTTTTTGCCGTGATACAAACGGCGGATAATCATCGCCCCTACAGTATCCCGTTAGAAGATTCTGATTTTGTAAAAAGAGTTGTGAGTGAAGACAGCTTAAGAAAATATGGCTTTGAATCACTAAAAGAATTTCAATCATTTTGCTACACAGATTATTGTTTTAAAAAACTAATTGAAGAAGCAAAAGAAAAAAGCTGGTTTAATAATACCATTTTTGTTTTTGTTGGCGATCACGGTGTGGAAGGCGAGTCCTCAGCGATGTATCCGCAGGTGTGGACATCCGGGCAGCTTACAGATGAGCATGTTCCCATGCTTTTTTATGCTCCTGAATTAATCAATCCGCAAACAAGAAATGAAGTCGTTTCACAAATTGATGTTTTACCAACGCTTGCGGGAATGTTACATCAGCCATATACCAACGCAACTCTTGGCAGAGATCTTCTTAATACAAAAAATAAAGTTGATGCGGCTTTCATCATCCATCACGATGAAGGAAATATCGGCGTGGTTACCAATGATTATTATTTTATAAAAAATCTGCGGATAACCAAAGAGGAATTGATGCCAATGCGACCAGGTGTTTTATCACTTACAAAAGCACAAAAAGATTCTGTAAAACAAAATTTAAGTAATCTTACTTCCGCCATATATGAAACGGCAAAGTGGATGCTGGTAAATAATAAGAATTGAGGTGATTGGGTTGTTGTTAATTGGTTTAATAGTTGATTCGTGTGTATTGATTTATTAGTTTGTTGGGTTGTTGGAGGGAGTTAGAACCGCCTTCTTTGCAATGATCAACATTCTTGGAGAATTTTTTACGTGATAATCATTGAAATTGTAGTCTCCGAATACTTCCTGTATTTGCAGTTTATGATAGGCGAGCATATCAGTAAAATCACCTAAGGAAAATTTCGCTACCTTCTCGAGATGCTCAATCGGTTTATTTAAATTCTCATCTTCCACAACAATTTTTTTATAAAAATGGGTTTCATCAAACCATTTTGTTATATAATAATTTACTCCTTCGATTTCTAATTCCGATTTATGTATCAAGTGATCTTCAGCATAATGAACATTGAGGTAATCTATCACAAAAATGCCCCCCGGTTTTATTGATTGCGCAATCGTTCTTATAGAATTATCATGCTCCCGCCTGGTATTGAAATAACCAAAGCTTGTGAAAAAATTAAAAGCGTAATCAAAATAATTTATCCAAAAAGGAAGCCGCATGTCATGTACAAAAAACTCCAGTCTTTCCGATTCATATTTTTTGGCATCTTTAATACTATCTGTTGCCAGGTCAATGCCTGTTACATAAAATCCTTTGGATGCCAGCAAGCGTGAATGACGGCCTTTTCCGCAGGCGATATCAAGCATGGATGCGCCAGGCGCCGGTTTTAAATAATCGATAAGCTTATTGATAAATGCCGCGGCTTCAGCTTCGTCTCTTTTAAAATACAACTGATGATAATACGGTGAATTAAACCAATCTTTAAACCAGGGCTTTACATTTGTCATACTTAAAAATTCTTAAGCAAATGTAATTGGTTATTGTATTAGTTACCAGCCATTGCGACATATAAGTTTTTTTAGGTTCATACTTAAAAAAAATTATCAATTATTTATCTCTAAAGTCAAAGCCATTTTTACGGTCGCTAAACTGATATATTAGTTTTTATTTAATTTGCAGTCTTATAATATAAATACGAAATAGTGGCACTTATAAAAAGTATTTCCGGTATAAGAGGAACAATTGGAGGCAAACCGGGAACGAATCTCTCACCCATCGACATAGTTAAATACACATCAGCTTACGCCAGCTGGCTCCAGGCGTCGAATAATAAAAATACGGTAGTGATTGGAAGGGACGGAAGAATGAGTGGCGAGATGGTTAGCAATTTATGTTCAACCACTCTTATTGCCTGTGGCTTTGATGTAATTGACCTCGGTATAACTACAACGCCTACTGTAGAACTTGCTGTAAAAGCGGAAAATGCAGCGGGAGGAATTATTTTAACCGCCAGCCATAACCCCAGGGAATGGAATGCCTTAAAGCTGCTCAATAGTGAAGGTGAATTTTTAAATGCGCAGGATGGCGCGAAGATTTTGGATATCGCGGAAAAAGAAGATTTTACTTTCGCAACAGTTGATAAAACGGGCCGGTATTTCTATGACAATAGTTATTTGGGAAAACATATTTCCGCTGTTGTAAATTATCCACTGATAGATGTTGCGGCTATTAAAAAAGCTAAGCTCAAGATTGTCGTTGATGCGATAAATAGTTCCGGTGCGATATACGTTCCGGCATTGTTGAAAGAGTTGGGTGTAAAAGATGTAATAGTTATTAATGAGGAGATCAACGGGAAATTTGATCACAATCCCGAGCCGTTGCCTGAGCATCTGACAACTTTAAGCAACGAAGTAAAAAAGCGAAATGCATCGCTCGGTATTGCCGTTGATCCTGATGTTGACAGGCTTTGTTTTGTATGTGAAGACGGAAGTATGTTTGGCGAAGAATATACATTAGTAGCTGTTGCAGATTATATTTTGAGCCAGAGAAAAGGCAACTCGGTAAGCAATATGTCATCTACCAAAGCCTTGAAAGAGATCACGCAGAAACATGGAGGCGAATATTTTCCTTCCGCCGTAGGCGAAGTGAATGTTGTAAATAAAATGAAGGAAGTAAATGCAGTTATCGGTGGCGAGGGTAACGGTGGAATCATTGTCCCGGATTTTCATTATGGCCGTGATGCGCTTATTGGCATTGGTTTATTCCTTACTCACCTTGTGCATTCCGGTAAAAGCATAAAGCAATTTCGCGGCACATTCCCTGATTATTTTATTTCTAAAAATAAAATTGCGCTGGAAACAAATGTAGATGTAAAAGAAGTTTTCAAAAAAATAAAAGATAAATACAAAAACAATCCTATAAACACAGAGGATGGTTTGAAAATTGAATTTGATAAAGACTGGGTTCACCTCAGAACCAGCAACACCGAGCCCATTATAAGAATTTATTCTGAAAGTAGTTTTGAAACAACCGCCGAAAATATCGCAAAAAAAATCATGAAGGA
>JBDTMP010000121.1:0-3743 GCA_039934215.1 Ginsengibacter sp. | reverse complement strand
TGGCTGGTTAATATTTTTTTGATACTTGTTTCATCCGCAGATTGTGCAAAGCATGAAGTAAAAATGAAGGATGAAATGAAAACAACAATTGAAATAATTCCCTGCTTCATAAATATTAATAGATTAATGCTGCAATGTAGCCGGAATTTACTTTCAAAATGCAGCGACTCTTGTCTTATCAAAAGATTTAGCAGCTTTTGGCTGACGGGAATAGCGATAATTTAAAAAATGAGCATAGAGAATAAAAATTATCGCGGGAGCAAGGAAAAGAAATTCCTGGTCGTGAAAAAATTGTTTAATCACCAGGAATATAAATCCTGCACTAAATAAATAAAATGGGGTAAGACTTTTATGATGGCTTCGGTATCCATGAAGAATAGCAATGCTTCCTATAATAAAAGCAATGCATATCATCAACCATTCAAAAGGGGAATTGTTTATTATGTTAATGCCAACTATTGGCAGCGAAGTTATAATCAATGGAAGGATAGCGCAATGTATTGCGCATGCAATTGAAGTTATCATCCCAAAAAAATCCCAGTTTATCCGTGCGCTCATAAAATTATTAAAGGCAAAAATAGTAAATTTGCAACATTGATGCAACAATTTAAAAACATGTTGTTGAAAAGTCAAAGTTAATTTTGTGACGGATTTATTCACTCTCTTTAAAATGATCTCATTGTAATGAAAAAAAAGATTCTTTGGTTTTTGGCTTTTTTTGTGGCGTTGCTAACCGTTTTTTATCTTCTCCTTTTTTCAGGAACCGATTATTACAAATCAAAATTGCCCATATTGAATTACGTTCAGGATTTCAATTTTACAGGGCAAAATGGCAATGCAATAAACCAGCATAATGTTGAAGGCAAAGTTTACGTAACAGAATATTTTTTTACAACTTGTAAAGGCATTTGCCCAAAGATGAACGAGAACATGAAGAACGTTTATGACAAGTTCAAAGATGACAGTGATTTTGCAATTGTTTCACATACCTCCATGCCTGAGACAGACTCGGTTCCATTAATGAAGCGCTACGAAGAAAAAATGATTGGTAAAAACCCGGCGTACCCTGCTAAATGGTATTTTGTAACAGGCTCAAAAGATTCGTTATATAAAATGGCCCGTGTAAGCTACTTGCTGGATAATGACAAAAACAACAGCATTAATATCAAGGACCATTTTATTCATACCCAGTTTTTTGCATTGGTTGATAAGCAAATGAGGGTCCGTGGTATTTATGATGGTTTAAAACCAGATGAGATAGATAAACTTGAAAAAGATATAACAAAACTATTAAAGGAGACAACTGAAAAAGGTACTTCAAATCACTTGCCGCTTAATAATAATCCTTCTTAAAGATGAACGCCGAAGTAACACAAATACTAAAGCAAAACCGGTTAAGCATTACCGGTAGCAGGCAAAAGATCCTTGAGCTTTTTTTGTTATCAGCCGGTGCGCTTTCACACGCTGATATTGAAAAGAGCACCGGAGAATCTTTCGACCGCGTAACTGTTTATCGTACTTTACAAAAATTTGTGGAAAAAGGCATCATACATCTGATACCAACAACTGACAATTCAATTAAATATGCCTTGTGTAAAAACGATTGTGCACCCGGCCATCATCATGATAATCATGTACATTTTATTTGCGCGGAATGTGAGAAAACAATTTGCCTTGATGATGTAAATATTCCTGTGGTAAAATTGCCCGAAGGCTTTATACCAAATCGCTCTGAGATGGTAGTGACGGGGACTTGCGGAGACTGTAAATAATATTTTTAATTTATCCGGCGATTAATTTATTCACCTCAATTTTAGCCATGTCTCTTATCGCCTCAGCAATATGATTTGCATCAATGCCGGCTTCGTTATACAATTCTTTAGGAGTGCCGTGCTCAATAAGTTTATCAGGGATACCTAAAATTTTTACACTGGCGTTATAATTATGCTCCGCCATAAATTCCAGAACAGCAGAACCAAATCCACCCTTAACCGTTCCGTCTTCTACAGTAATTATTTTAGAATATTTTTTAAAAACTTCATGAAGCATTTCTTCATCCAGCGGTTTTACAAACCGCATATCATAATGTGCCGGATTGATTCCTTCGCCCGCTACTTCTCTTATCGCAGACGCAGCAAAATTACCCGGGTGGCCGAAACTTAAAATAGCGATGTCTTCGCCATCTTTTCCACTGGATCCTTCGGATAATTTTCTTCCTTTACCAATTTTAATTTCCTTCATTGCGGTTTTCCAATCAGCCTTAACCGCAGCGCCACGTGGGTAACGTATCACAAATGGATTTTTAGTTGACTCCAATTGTGACGTGTACATGAGGTCACGCAATTCAGCTTCATTCATAGGCGCACTCACAATCATGTTGGGAATGCAACGCATGTAAGCAATATCGTAAGCTCCATGATGTGTTGCTCCGTCTTCACCCACAAGTCCTGCCCTATCTAAGCAAAATACTACCGGTAAATTTTGAATTGCTACATCATGAACCACCTGGTCATACGCCCTTTGCATAAATGAAGAATAAATATTGCAGAACACACGCATACCCTGTGTAGCAAGTCCGGCACTCAATGTTACTGCATGCTGCTCGCATATTCCTACATCAAATGCCCGGTTAGGCATTTTTTCCATCATAAATTTAAGAGAGCATCCACTTGGCATTGCTGGTGTTACCCCCATGATTTTTTCGTTCTTTTCTGCAAGCTCTATAATAGTATGGCCAAATACATCCTGGTATTTTGGAGGCTGGGGTATATCAAATTTTTTCTTATAAATTTCACCGGTTATTTTATCAAATAATCCAGGTGCGTGCCAGATAGTTTGGTCTTTTTCCGCCAATTCATATCCTTTTCCTTTTACTGTTCTTATATGTAAAAGTTTAGGGCCGGGAATGTCTTTTATATCTTTTAATGTATCAACAAGCTTCGTAATATTATGCCCATCAATAGGACCGAAATAACGTAAATTGAGCGCTTCAAAAAGATTACTGCTATTACTTAAAATGCCTTTCAGGCCGGCTTCTAATTTTGAAACAATTTTTCGTGAGAAACTTTTTGCTGGTAGTTTACCTAAAGCTTTCCAAAAATCATCACGAAGCTTATTATAAGTTTGGGATGTGGTAATATCTGTAAGGTATTCTTTCAATGCGCCCACATTCGGGTCAATGCTCATGCAATTATCATTGAGAATAATAAGCAGGTTACTTTTTTCTATGCCGGCATGGTTCAGCGCTTCGAAAGCCATCCCTGCCGTCATAGCTCCATCGCCAATTATTGCAACGTGCCTGCGGTCAGCTTCGCCTTTATAATGTGAAGCCATCGACATACCCAGGGCAGCCGATATAGAAGTAGAAGAATGCCCAACTCCAAAACTGTCATATTCGCTTTCAGCTCTTTTTGGAAAACCGCTTAAGCCTTTATATTTTCTGTTCGTAATAAAACTATCGCGGCGGCCGGTAAGTATTTTGTGGCCGTATGCCTGGTGGCCAACATCCCAAACCAACTGATCGTAAGGAGTATTAAAAATGTAATGAAGAGCAACCGTTAATTCCACTACACCCAGGCTCGCTCCAAAATGACCGCCATGAACACTCACAACGTCAACAATATATTGACGCAATTCCTCACACAATTCATGAAGCTGGCTGCGGTCTAATTTTTTCAGATCATCAGGATCGTTAATGGCTTGCAGTAAAGGCCCCGGCGTAATGTCCATGTTTTAGAATTAAT
>JBDTMP010000120.1:0-5714 GCA_039934215.1 Ginsengibacter sp. | reverse complement strand
AGCATGGCCACGCCATAAGCCGCGCCGGCGGCCAAGGCGCCAATCAGCATAACTTTCAATGCGCCCGAAAGTACGGGGACGCCGGTAACTTTACTTTTGAAATATCCAAAAACAAAAAGGCAAATAAGCGTAGCGACTACTGAAAATTTTAAAGCTTCTTTCGAATTTGATAGAAGAAAATAAGGGCTTAGTGGAATGATACCTCCAACAATATATGATACACCAATATTCAATGCACTTTTACGGGCCCGACGCGGATCAGGCTTGTCAAGACCCAACTCAAATTTCATCATAAAGTCAACCCATTGCTTCTTGTCGATGGCAATTTCTTCCGTTGCTTTATTTTGCAAATCCTCACTAAGACCAATAGTTTCAAAGAAATCTTTTACTTCCTTCTTTTCCATTTCAGGAATTCGTTCTACTTCTGCATATTCCCTTTTTAATTCACTTTTATAATGATCCTGTTCGGTTTTGCCCGCAAGGTATCCCCCCAATCCCATAGCAATACTTCCTGCGGCTATTTCAGCTATACCCGCAATCACTATAATGCTGCTTGTTGCAACAGCCCCACTCAGGCCGGCGGCCAAAGCAAATGGAACAGTAAGCCCGTCGCTCATTCCAATTACAACATCCCTCAATAAGTCTGAGCTTTCCAGATGTTCTTCGGGGTGGTGATGGTGGTGGTCGTGGTCGTGCATTAATTATTAGATTGAGATATTGATTGGTTTATTGGTTAATTGGTGGTCGGTAAATATGGTAATTGGGTGATTTGTTCACTTCCGGTTTTAGGGTTTCGGGGTATAAAAAATCCTGTACACTAACCCGTTATAATCATCGCTTATCAGCATGGATCCATCTTGCAAAAAAGAAATATCAACAGGACGGCCATTTACTTTCTTTTCATTTTGCAGCCAACCCTGTGCGAAAGATACGGCATCTGAAGGTTTACCATTACCGTCCATTTTTAAAACAGCGACATCGTAACCAATAGGAGTGCTCCTGTTCCAGCTACCGTGGCGGGCAACAAAAATTGCATTTTTATATTCCGCGGGAAACATATTTCCAGTGTAGAATCGCAAGCCGAGCGCGGCTACATGAGGTCCCATTAATTTTACGGGGGACGTATAGTCGCTGCAATTTTTACCCTTACCAAATTTAGGATCAGGAATATTTCCCTGGTGGCAGTAAGGGTATCCGAAATTCATTCCCGGTTTTGATGCATTGTTTAATTCATCGTTTGGAACATCGTCTCCAAGCTCATCTCTTCCATTGTCTGTAAACCAAAGTTCTTTTGTGTCAGGATGCCACGCAAAACCCACTGTATTCCTTATTCCTTTGGCAAAAATTTCCATGCCTGAGCCATCAGGATTCATCCTGGTGATTGATGCATATACCGGTTTATCAGGTTCGCATATATTGCATGGAGCTCCCACCGGCACATACAGTTTTCCATCTGGGCCAAAGGCAATAAATTTCCAGCCGTGATGGGTATCAGTTGGATATTTGTCGTAAACAATAATTGGAGCAGGCGGATTTTCAAGTTTCGATTCAATATTATCAAGCCGGTAAATGGTTGAAATAGTAGCAATGTATAAGTTTCCATCTTTGAAGGCAACGCCATTCGGCGTATTCAAATTCTTTGCGACAGTATAAACTTTATCGGCTTTCCCATCATGATTTTCATCCCTTATTGCATATACTTTTCCGGCGCCCTGTGTACCAACAAATAATGTACCGTCGGGGGAAACGCATAAACTTCTTGCGCCTTCTGCTTTTGCATAAACATTTATTGAAAAGCCCACCGGCAATATTATTTTATCAAGATTATATTTTTTGAAAAGATCATCAGTTTGCCGCGATGTTGAATCTTTCGAAGAACTTTTTGTGACTGTACTACCTTCATCACAACTATGCAAAATACATACACCTGTTAATGCGATTATGAAACTGAAAAAAGTTTTTCTTCCGGGAAATGAAATAATCATGGCACTGAGATTTATACTGTGTAATTGAGGTGAAATTTACAACAATTATGCAGCCAATATTATTACGATGAATTTTTGACGAATAGAATTTTTTAAAATGAAAAAGCATTATGCTGCTTATGCATTAACCGACAATAAAATCTTAATTGATAAATTTATTTGCGACAAGAGAACTGGTATTATTTCATTTAATAACAGGGAATCATGGAACGATGCATTTTAATCGTCCAACAATTTAGCAAGAAAAACCAGGTCATTTTTTTTATACTGGGCGGCAGCATCTGTAAAGCATTTACTAAATTCTTCAAGAAGGTGTTGAATAATTCTCTTGTTATCCAACTGCTTGAAATACGATTGGGTGGGGGGAACAGAAATTCTTTTGAAATAGTTTTCTACATCTTTATGAGAATAAATTTGGCCGTTAAGCGGGTCAACATAAAAATTTATTTTCTCACTCTTTTGACGGGTGGGATTTGGAAAATTATAATCTATGTCAAAATAACCAAGTATGAATTGCCTCGGAATATTTATCGCTCTTACGGGAATATCAAGCAGCTCACATATTATAAGATACAAGATGCCATTAGTAATAGCATTTCCTTTTTTATTTTCTATAACTTTATTAATAAGAAAATCTTCCGTGATGTCATAGGCAACTTCGTTTCCCTTTAATTTGTAATAGCTATAAAGTATTCCTGTGATTACATTTATTTGCTCGAGTGGCGTGAGATAACTGTTTAGCTCGAGCCAGATATTTCTTCTTATTTTTTCTATTTCCTGCAAAGGAGTCGCAGGAATCATTTCAGGATATTGATAGCGGGCTGCGAGCAACGCACCCTCCAGTAATTCGCATGAGCCGTTTTTCCAATTGGTAAAATCATTTACCAGGTCGCGAAAATGAAGCTTATGAATCAGCATTTCAATTCGCTCCTGCACACCTTCATCGGGCGTATTTTCCCATAAATTTTCCAGGTTAGGAATAATAGCCCGTCCCAGTGAAACAATACGTTCACTTACTGAAATAAAAACCTCTTCATCGGGATCATCAATAAGGTGAAACAGGGCGGATATTTCATTATTTTCCTGCATTAAGATAGCGGTGCGGTTAATTATAAATAAATGAACATTGTAAAGATAAAAAAGTTTACAACTTTAGGTAATCTCTCATGAGACATGTAAAATGAGCCATAGATTCTTACATTAACGTTTGTAATCTCAATAGTAATATAAACTGCAATCTGAAGTTAATTACGATTTCTTCTTCGCCACTTTTTTAGGCGCAGTCTTTCTATTGGTTGCTTTTTTGTCAAATGCCTTTGGATCCTGGGCGATAATTAATTTCTTTATGTCAGCTAAATCTATTGAAGCCAATTCTTCAGAAGTATGTTTTGCTTTACCACCCGGTAATTTCAACATTTTTTTACCAAAGCGGATAAAGGGACCCCAGCGCCCGTTTTCAATCGAAATTTTTTCTTCAGGCCATTGTTTTATATAGCGATTAGCTTCTTTAACGATTTTTTTCTCAATTAATTCGTCACAGTCTTTTTGAGAAAGCGTGTCAAAATTATAAGCCCTGGGAACATTGATAAAAAGATCATTCCATTTTATAAACGGACCGAAGCGGCCTTTTCCTTTGGTAATTGGCTTGTCATCGTGATAACCAATGGGAGCGTCTTCTACCTGTTTTGCATTTATAATCTCAATAGCTCTCTCCAAATCTATTTCCAATAAATCCTCACCTTTTGGAATAGAGATAAACTGCTCGCCATATTTTACATAAGGGCCAAATCTTCCAATATTTACGGAAACTTCAAGGTTAGTAAATTCACCTAACGTAAGTGGTAGCTTAAATAATTCAAGAGCCTCATCCAAAGAGATGGTTTCAATACTTTGCGTAGCTTTTAATTTAGCAAACTTCGGCTTCTCATCGTCATCCTGCGTACCTATCTGCACCATCGGCCCATATTTTCCCATTCTTGCTATTACCGGTTTTCCCGTGGCGGAATCGATTCCTAATTCACGCTCGCCTTTCGCCCGGTCTGCATTTTCAAGGGTATGTTCAACGCTTTCATGAAATGGCTTGTAAAAATTTCCCACCATGGTACTCCATTTCTCTTTGCCTTCGGCAATTTTATCAAACTCTTCTTCAATATTAGCGGTAAAGGAGTAATCCATTACAGTAACAAAATGGAGGTTTAAAAAATCAGTAACTACAAGCCCGAGATCGGTAGGAAATAATTTAGATTTCTCGGCACCTGTATTTTCCTGGATAGTTATCTTTTCAATTTTATCCTGCTGCAGCTTTAATATGCGCACATCTCTTTTTATACCTTCCTTATCTCTCTTTTCTACATAATTTCTTTTTACAATCGTGCTTATAGTAGGGGCGTAGGTACTTGGCCTTCCTATACCGAGCTCTTCGAGTTTTTTTACCAGCGATGCTTCAGTATATCTTGCCGATGGTCGGGTAAATTTTTCGGTGGCAGTCATTTTTTCAAAACCAAGTTGCTGGCCAGGTGTAAGAGGAGGCAGCCTGCTCTCGTTTCCCATTGGCTGCGCTTCCGTTTCTTCCTCATCGTTCGATTCGAAATAAACTTTCAGGAATCCATCAAATTTCAAAACCTCGCCCGTTGCAGTTAGTTCATCTTCAGTAGTACTAATTTTTATTTTAGCTGTTGTCTTTTCGAGAACCGCATCACTCATCTGGCTGGCAATCGTGCGCTTCCATATAAGATCGTAGAGCCTGCCGGTTTCGTAGTCATCAATTGAATTCGCTGACATCTCAGTTGGGCGTATCGCTTCATGGGCTTCCTGCGCACTTTCATTTTTATTTTTGTATTGGCGTAGCTGAAGATAATTATCGCCATAGTTTTTTTTGATCTCTTCCTGTATCTGGTCTTTTGCAGTATCGCTTAGATGCAGGCTATCAGTACGCATATAGGTAATCTTTCCGTTTTCATATAACTTTTGAGCAATCAACATTGTCTTGCTTACGCTATACCCCAGCTTGCGACTAGCTTCCTGTTGAAGAGTTGAGGTTGTAAAAGGAGCGGCGGGAGTGCGTTTTCCAGGCTTTACAATTACATCTTTTACAGAATATTCAGCGGCTTTGCATTTATCAAGAAACGCTTCTGCATCTTCTATCGTTCGTTGCCTTCCATCTTCCGCTTTAAATGAAATTGATTTTCCCTGGTTGTCGTTTGCTGCGAGGAAAGCTTCAATTTTAAAACTGCTGGTCGACACAAACTGGTTGATCTCTCTTTCCTTTTCGGCGATTAATTTTACAGCAACACTTTGTACCCTTCCTGCGCTTAATCCGCCTTGCATTCCTATTTTACGCCAAAGTACCGGCGATAATTCAAAGCCTACTAATCTATCGAGAACCCGTCTCGCCTGCTGCGAATTCACAAGATCCATATTGATTAACCTTGGATTTCGGACAGCATCCTGTATCGCGGGTTTGGTGATTTCATGAAAAACAATACGTTTGGTAGTTTTTATATCCAGCCCAAGCACTTCTGCCAGGTGCCAGCTTATACTTTCTCCTTCACGGTCCTCATCCGAAGCAAGCCATACCTCGTCTGCATTTTTTGCAAATTGTTTCAATTCTTTCACCACCTTTGCCTTGTCATCGGGTACTTTATATCGCGGGGCAAAATGATTATTTACATCTATGCCCATGTCATCTTTTTCCAGGTCGCGGATGTGGCCGTAGCAGCTCTTAACCTC
>JBDTMP010000119.1:0-9265 GCA_039934215.1 Ginsengibacter sp. | reverse complement strand
TTTTGATAAAAAATTACTTTAGATTTGTTTTCTACACGTCAGATTCCATTGCACTACGATCAACAGATATACGAAGAATCCCACTTAATTTCATTACTGGCGGAAGACAGTGAGTATGCATTTCAACTAATGTATGACCGGCACCGAAACCGGATTTATCACGTGGCCATTCGGTATCTTAAATCCCCTGTATTGGCACAGGAAGTTGTGCAGGATGTTTTTCTTAAATTATGGATAGAAAGAAAAAATATTAAAACGAATCAGCCGCTTGAAGGATGGCTATATACTGTAGCAAAGCACAATCTCATTAATCGGTTAAAAAAAATAGCCAGTGAATGGAAAGCCCTTAGCAACCTGAAGCATCTTACCAATAAATTTGTACATGCAGCTTCAGATAAAATTGAGGAGGCTCAGTATATTGAACTTTTACAAAAAGCGATTAAGACACTCCCTCAACAACAGCAAACCGTTTTTTCACTCGCAAGAAATGAGCATCTTACCTATATACAAATTGGTGAAAAAATGGGCATATCACCGCTTACTGTAAAAAAGCATATGTCACGTGCCCTGCTTCATATTAAAACTCACTTTGAGGGTATTGAAGGGCTTTTCTTTTTTGTGATTTTAATAAATCTTTCATTTTTTTTCTGAGGCAAGTACTCCTACCCTCTTGTTTGGTTGTATTACTTATAGCCGGTCTTTAAATACGGTTCCTGCATGAGTAAAAACGATCGCTTCAGTTATCTGCTTCATCAATACACAGCCGGCGATATTTCAAATGATGAGCAGGATGAATTATTTGAATTGTTACCCACTTCTCGTTTTGATGCCACGTTAGCTAATACTATTCAAAGAGAATTACAGGAAGGCAGCTTTGATAAAAGTGCAGATTTGCCGCCGCACATTGCGCAGGAAATTATCAGAAATATTTTTAAAGCTGAAAAAAATACAGCTCAAATTTTACCAATAAGAAAGCATTCTTATAAAATTTGGAAATGGACAGTCGCTGCGGCATCAGTCTTAATAATTATTTTATCTGGCTATTTTTATGAGCATTCTTCTGAAAGATCCAGCCAGGAATCTTTTGCATCTTTTATCCCACGAAATACAGTTTACAAACACAATGCTACGCAGCAACCGGAAGTGATTTCTCTTTCCGACGGGAGTAAAATAACATTACAGCCCAATAGCACTTTACATTATCCCGCTGTTTTTTCTGATGGTAACCGGGAAGTTTATTTAGAAGGAGAAGCCTTTTTTCTGGTAACTAAAAATCCTCAAAAGCCTTTTCTGGTATACTATAATAATATTATCACTAAAGTATTAGGAACAAGTTTCATCATCAACACTAACCCAAAAACAGGCAATGTAGAAGTGGTAGTAAAAACCGGCCGGGTGCAGGTATCGGAGAATGGAAAACTGGTGAAGGGCGATGCATTACATAATGCGGTAATTGTGACGCCTAATCAGAAAGCAATTTATAAAACTAATACCAGGCTTTTTGAAACCACGCTTGTTGATAAACCGGAACCTGTTGACAACGACGTTGTTTCCGCCACGGCGTTAACACATAATTACAAAGACGCTTTTGTTTATAAACAGGAGAGATTATTGAATGTGTTCAAGCAATTGGAAAAAAGCTATGGAATTGAAATAATTACAGAAAATGCGAACCTGGATAATTGTGTATTCACGGGCGATGTCTCGGGACAGAATCTTTATACCAAACTTAAAATAATATGCCTTACTACAAATTCTTCTTATGAAATAAACGGAACCAAAATTCTTATAAAAGGAAAAGGCTGCGAATAAAATAATTAAAAGTTATGAAAGAAAAACATCCAACTTAAGATTTAAAAAAAAGAGCTGATTGTGGTGGAACACAACCAGCTTCAAAAAGCTCTATTAAAGCTTAGTGTTTTAGCCCGCAACTATTTTTTGAACCAAAACATATTAAAATTATGAAATTAAAGCAACAACTGGTTGCTTCAACATTGTTTGCCATGAGAGTTACAGTTGTACAGGTAATCTTAACCATTCTCTTTACATGTAATCTTTATGCAAAAGAAGCCAAAAGCCAAAAAATTCTGCAAAAATCATTCAGTGTTTCTGTGGAGAATGTCCTCTTGCAAGATTTGATTTTCTCCATTCAGAAAAAAACCAATGTTAAGTTCATCTTTAGCGCCAATGCAATAAAGGCTGAACGAATAGTTACCTATTCGGCGCGTGACAAAAAAATTATAGACTTTCTTGATGAAGTGTTGAAGCCTTATAATATAGGTTACCAGGTGCTTGATGAAAAAATTATTCTGTATCCAATAAATACTTCCCTTGTTCCCACAATAAAAAATGAAGAGGAAAGAAATGCTAAACAGCAGATAACTTTATCTGGAACGGTTACGAATGATAAAAGCGAACCTTTGCCTGGTGTTACCGTAAACGAAAGAGGTACGCAGAATTCCGTATCCACAGATGAAAAAGGAAACTATTCAATAAAGGTTGGTGATGGTAAAGTTGTGTTGGTGTTTACCAGTACTGGTTATGAAGAAAAGGAAATAACAATTTCGGGCTCTTCAGTAATTAACGTCGCATTGAAAACTGCTATAAAGGCTTTGGAAGATGTTGTAGTTGTAGGATATGGCTCACAGAAGAAAAAAGATTTAACCGGATCTGTATCTTCTGTAGATACTAAAGACCTTACATCACTTCCGGTTCCAAGCATAGGCGAAGCTTTGCAGGGAAGAGCTGCAGGGGTACAGGTATTATCTTCGGGTATCCCTGGTAGTAATGTTACATTCAGAATTAGAGGTGTTGGAACTATTAACAACAGCGATCCATTACTTGTGATAGACGGTGTGCCTACCGATGTCCCGTTAAATACTTTAAGCCAGAATGATATTGCCAATATTGAAATATTAAAGGATGCTTCTGCCGCTGCTATTTATGGATCAAGAGGAGCAAACGGTGTAATCATAATCACTACGAAGAGAGGAAGCGCTGCAAAAAATAATCTCGAATTTCAAATGTTTGCAGGTACGCAAAAAGCAAGCAACATAGTCCACATGCTGGATGCTTCCCAATTTGCAAGTCTCCACAATGAAATGATGGAAAATAACGGGCAACCTCAAAACCCCGCTTATGCTGACCCGGTAAGTCTTGGCAAAGGAACAGATTGGCTGAATACATTATTTCGTTCTGCACCTATTCAAAACTATTCGCTTTCTTATTCCGGTGGTTCGCCGGTTAGCAATTACTATGTTTCCGGTTCCGTACTAAATCAAGACGGAATAGTTATTAATACCGGGTACAAGCGTTATACGATCCAGTTTAATACAGAAACCAAATTATTTGACTGGCTAAAATTCGGCAATAATCTTACGCTAAATACTGACGTAAAAACCAGCGGTAGCTACGACATACGAAATACAATGGCGGCTCTTCCTGTTCAGCCCATTTATTTTGATGATGGAAGTTACAGCGGCCCTGTTGGCCAGTCCTCCTGGTATGGTGATATTCTAAATCCCATTGGGAAGGCTAGCCTGAACAAAAACACCACAAAAGGGTATAATATTCTTGGAAATATTTATGCCGAAATCAACCTGTTTAAAGATTTAAAATTCAAATCAACAGCAGGGGTGCAAGCACTATTCTATGATAACAGAAGTTGGGCACCGAAATACAATTGGCAACCAATTCCACAACCGAACTCTTATCTTTTTGAGCAGCACAATAAAAGCCTTACCTGGTTATGGGATAATTATTTTACCTACGATACTTACCTAAATGAAAAGCATCACCTCACCTTACTGGCAGGAAGCAGCGCACAGAATAACCGTTATGATTATTTGAATGGCTCTATTCAAAACTTTGCCAGCAATACAACACAGCAATTAAATAACGGTACCACGCAACCTACGATTGGCGGTAGTGCCAGCGAGTGGGCGTTACTTTCTTTTATTGGCCGTGCTAATTATTCTTACGATAATAAATACCTTGTCACAGCAACGCTCCGGCGTGATGGCAGCAGCAGGTTTGGTGCCAATAATAAATGGGGCTGGTTTCCCTCGGGTTCGGTTGCATGGCGCATGTCAGAAGAAAATTTTATGAAAGATGTTGCATGGATTAGCGATTTAAAACTGCGTGCAGGCTATGGTGTTACAGGTAATCAAAATATAGGGAATTATTCATTTGCTTCAGTATTACAAACAGTCCAATATAATTTCAACGGCCAAAGTGTGAGTGCAGTTGTGCCGCAGGCAATACCAAATCCTAATGTACGCTGGGAGCAGGTTGAGCAGACTAACCTTGGGTTGGACGCATCACTTTTTGGAGGAAGAGTTGCGGTTACTTTTGATGCTTATGTAAAAAATACTGATGATATGCTGGTGCCGATGGCAGTCCCGATTTCAACAGGGTATTCTGATATTTTTGTACCAAGCGTAAATGCCGGTAAAGTACAAAACAAGGGAGTTGAACTATCCATAAACACTGAAAATATCCGCGGAAAATTTGAATGGAATACCAGTTTCAATATCTCGTATAATAAAAATAAAGTGCTTAGCCTTAATGACAGTGTACCATTGTACACAGGAAGCATTGGGCTGAATCAAAATCTTTCCATTCAAAATTCAGGTTTCCCTGTAAATGAATTTTATGGTTTTGTAACAAATGGTATTTTTCAAAACCAAAAAGATGTCAATACTTATGCTGTTCAAATTCCCGGGGCAGATCCTTTTAACCGAACCTCTCCGGGTGACATAAAATTCAGGGATCTGAATAACGACGGCATAATAGATGACAACGACCGCAGCTATATCGGTGACCCAAATCCATCTTTTATTTTTGCGATGAACAACTCGTTTTCTTATGCAGGATTTGACCTTGATATATTTTTACAAGGCGTATCAGGCAATAAAATTTTTAATGCCAACCGTATTTACCAGGAAGGCATGGCAGTTGCGCAAAACCAAACCACAGTAGTACTTGACAGGTGGACAGGTGAAGGAACAAGCAATACAATGCCGAGAGCAGTTTTTAACGATCCCAATAAAAATACACGTGTATCCAACAGGTTTATAGAAGACGGCTCTTACCTGAAAATTAAAAATCTAACGTTTGGGTATACTTTACCACGCGCTTTAATACAAAGAGCAAAAATCTCTTCGGCCAGGGTTTATATCTCCTGCCAAAACCTGGCAACTTTTACAAAATATACGGGCTTTGATCCGGAAGTGCCTGCGACAGGAATCGACTTTAATGTTTATCCCGTTACACGTACGCTAAGTGCCGGTATCAATGTTACTTTTTAATTTTTAAAAATTGTTTGCTATGTATAACAAAAAATATTTGATCATTTTTTTTATAGCGGGTTCATTATTTAGCTGTAAAAAATACCTCGATAGAAGTCCGCTCGATTCCGTAAACACATCTAATTTCTGGAAAACTTCAGAGGATGCGATAGCCGGAATAAATGGCGCTTATCAACCAATGCAATGGCCCAAGCTTTTTAATCTTCGCATCTGGACAACAGACATCTGGGCCGGCAATAGTGTTGTAGGCGCCGGTGGCGGAACGGATGGTATAGAAACACAGGATATTGCCAATTTTGTAACCACTACGGATAACGCAGCCGCATTAGATATCTGGAGAGGCCCGGCGCCAGGCATTTTACGTTGCAATCTTGTTTTACAAAATGTACCGGGTATGGATATAGACCCGTCACTAAAAAACAGAATTTTGGGTGAGGCCAAATTTTTAAGAGCCACTTACTATTTTATCCTGGTTCGTTTATTTGGCGATGTGCCGCTTATCACCAAACCTCAGACTCCTGAAGATGACTTACGTCCATCAAGGACGCCTAAAGACGAGGTGTATAATTTAATTGTACAAGACCTTACGGATGCTATCGATCTATTGCCGGCAAAGTCAACTTACAGTGGAAGCGATGTGGGCCGTGCTTCAAAAGGTGCAGCAGCAGGCATGCTTGCGAAAGTTTATTTAACGCTCGGCAATTATCAAAAAACAGTTGACTTGTGCCAACAGGTAACATCGCTTGGGTACACTTTGAATGCAGATTATGGTGATAACTGGAACCCGCAAACGAAGAATACAAATGAATCTTTATTTGAAATTCAGTATATAGGAAAAACAAATTTTAGTTTTTGGGATAATGAAAACCAGGCATCATGGGTAAGCACATTTACCGGCCCAAGGAATTCAGATTTCGTTGGTGGTGGCTATGGCTGGGATCAGCCAACGCAGGAGTTTGTTAACTCTTACGAAGCAGGTGACAAAAGAAAAGATATAACCATACTTTATAGTGGCTGCCCTGACTTTGATGGCAAGGTGTACCAAAGTTCTTACTCTACGACAGGGTACAATCTTCGAAAATTTCTTGTTCCAAAATCAATCTCTCCTGACTATGATACCAATCCCGAAAACTTTCCGGTACTAAGATACGCAGACATTTTACTGATGCAGTCGGAAGCTCAGAATGAACTTGGTCAAACAACTGAAGCGGAAGCACCTTTAAATCTTGTAAGAGAAAGAGCGGGCTTGCCAGATATTCATGGGCTTTCGAAAGATGCAATGAAAGATAAAATTTTACACGAGCGCCGCATGGAGCTTGCGTTTGAAGGAGACCGTTGGTTTGATCTCATAAGAATAAATAACGGGCAGTATGGCCTGGATTTTCTTCATTCCATTGGAAAAGTAAATGCTACAGCCAAGCATTTATTATTGCCCATTCCGCAAAAAGAAAAAGATGCAAACCCGAACCTTGTCCAAAACCCGGGCTATTAATTTATGTAGCTATTAATTCAAATTAAAAAGATTAGTATGAAAAATATATATTCTTCATTCAATAAAAAGCTAAAATGGCAACCGGCATTTTTGCTTCTTCTCACGTTTACTTTTATACTTAACTCGTGCAAAAAACCAGACTATATTCAAACCAATAAAGCCAATAACGGTTTAACCTTGTCAGCAGCAAAAACATCTTTTGTTTTAAACCAAACAGAAGATGCAAATGATGCAATTGATCTCACCTGGACGAGCGGTTCTAACCATGGAACCAATGCTTCGATAGATTATACTTTGAAAATAGACAAGCAGGGAAATAATTTTAGTAATCCTTTCATACAGGATTTAGGTTACGCGACTTTTGAAAGAAAATTTACCGTAAAAGAGTTAAACGATTTGCTTCTTACCAATTGGAATTTTCCTCCCAACCAGGAAGCAACGTTAGAAGCAAAAATAGTCGCAAAGGTATCCGGCGATAACACTATGGCAGACTCGTCGAATATCCTGCAGATAAAAGTGACTCCATACATGTCAGTGTCAACCGTCTTATATTTGATAGGTGATGCTACACCAAACGGCTGGGATGCCAACCAGGCTACGCCTTTGACAGCGAGCGCTACTCAGTCAGGTACGTTTACATGGGACGGACATCTTAACTCAGGTAATCTTAAATTCATTACTGTGCCGGGGCAATTTCTTCCTTCTTATAACAAAGGAGCAAACGACAGCACGTTGATTTACCGCGATGATAACAGCCAGCCAGATGATCAATTCGTAATTTCCACTCCTGGAAATTATACGATAACCTTAAATCTTTTAACACTCAAAGTTTCATTGAAAACTTCCTCCTTTCCTCCCTATCAACAATTGTGGATGTTAGGTGATGCCACACCTTCAGGATGGAATATTAATTCGCCTGATGCAATGCGGGTTGATTCATCAAACCTTTTTATTTTCAAATACAATGAAATATTAACTGCCGGTGAATTCAAAATTCCTACGGCCCTGGGAAACTTCACAACTGATTATTATATGCCGCTTGCCAATCATCCTGCTATCTCATCAACAGGAGTACAATTAGTACATGATGGCAATCCTGATCTTAAATGGCAAATCACAAATCCCGGGCCTTATAAAATAATACTCGACCTTCAAAACTTAACCATAAATATTAAACCTTTTACGCCCTATACGCAGATATGGATGGTGGGCGATGCAACACCTGTTGGCTGGAATATTAATACGCCGCAACCGATGACAGCCGATCCCGCTAATCCATATATTTTCACCTATACCGGCCCGATGCAGGTGGGTGAATTTAAATTTCCGTTATCAACGGGCAACTGGGGATGCGATTATTTTATGCCGGAAATAAATCACCAGAATATCGGAAGCAGGCGTGTAAAATTTGTGCCAACAGGAAGTCCCGATAATAAGTGGCAGATTACCACTGCAGGAAATTATAAAGTAACCCTTAACCAATTAAAGGAAACTATTGATATAGTCAAAATGTAAGAATGAAAATTAGTTCTTATGAAAAACCATTTTTAAGAATTTACATTTTGCATCACTCTTTTAGAACATTACCACAACATGATATACATGAAGATACTTGCTATTGCTTTTACCGGAATGTTATTGATTTCCTGCTCAAAAAATAAAATACATGCAAACCCAATTACGACAGGTGATAGTTTAAATAATATAACACTAAGCACTGATAAGGCTGTCTATAACCCCGGGGCAAATGTGGTATTCAAAATAAATACAGTTCCATCCGGGTGTACGGTTAGATACTATCATCTCGGGCAGGTGTTGAAAGAAGAATCGCTTACAGCTGCAAGCTGGACGTGGCAAGCCCCGCCAACTGACTATAGTGGTTACCTCGTGGAGGTCTATAAAAAATCCGGAACCGTTGAAAAAGCATTGGCAGCCATTGGTGTTGATGTATCGTCTGATGGAATACATTTTCCCAGGAATGGCTTTCTTTCAGCATACGGTCCCTTGAGTAGTGCTTATATGTCAACCGTAATGGGTAGCCTTAACCGTTATCATATGAATGTAGTGCAGTTCCAGGACTGGGAATACAAACATCACTTACCCCTGGCCGGTAGTATCACTTCGCCATCCGCAAGCTGGAATGATATTGCTAACCGCACCAACACAATGGCTACTGTAAAGGGATACATTGATCTTGCCCACGGCTACGATATGAAAACCCTTTCTTACAATCTTATTTATGGTGCCCTGGATGATGCCGCTGCTGATGGTGTAGATGATCAATGGTACATGTACCAGGATCAGCAACATGCAACAAAAGAAGTATTCCCCTTGCCGCATCCTCTTTTTAAAAGTGATATTTATTTTCTTGATCCATCTAATGCCGGTTGGCAAAATTACATTGCTGCGAAAACAAAAGAGGCTTACCAGGTTTACCCTTTTGATGGCTACCAGGTGGACCAGG
>JBDTMP010000118.1:0-1865 GCA_039934215.1 Ginsengibacter sp. | reverse complement strand
ACTCCACATTGAGCATTTATTTTATAAGGTTTAATTAAGAGTGTAAGAAGAATAGCAGGTAGAAGAAATTTTGAGTAAATGTTTTGGTTCATGCTAAGATTTTTTTATAGGTATATTAAATAAAATATATGCTAAAATAATTGATTTTCGATCAAATATGATTTATAAAAAAGCGTGTACGCCCGGCAATATTTATCGGTAAATTATTTGTTCCATATTTTCATCACTGCAAAAAATTATATTCCGCATTTTATATTTTGCATTTGTATCTTTAAAATTCTTCTGTCAATATTTACTTTTTATGGCAATTCTTTCAATTGATCATTTATCAAAATCTTACGGGCGCATACAGGCGTTGAAAGATGTAAGTTTTACGGTACCTGAAGGTTCGGTTTTTGGAATACTCGGACCAAACGGAAGTGGCAAAACCACCCTGCTTGGAACTATTATGGATATTCTGAAACCAACCACAGGAACCTATCGCCTTTTTGATGAGGTAGCAACAGAAAAACACAGAAAAAAAATTGGCACCCTGCTGGAAACACCAAATTTTTATCATTATTTATCCGGTGTAAAAAATCTTGAAATTGCATCAGAAATAAAACAACGCGGCAAAGAAGATATTCCCCGGGTGCTTGAAACGGTCGATCTCACTAAAAGAAAGGATTCAAAATTCAGCACATATTCTTTAGGAATGAAGCAGCGGCTTGCTATTGCATCGTGCCTGTTAGGAAACCCGAATGTGCTCGTATTTGATGAACCTACTAATGGGCTTGACCCTGTTGGGATCGCTGAAATCAGGGGTCTGATGAAAAATCTTCACAGCAAGGGGAAGACAATTATCATGGCGAGCCACCTGCTTGATGAAGTGGAAAAAGTATGTACGCATGTCGCCATTTTAAAAAAAGGCGAGTTGGTAACTACCGGAAATGTAAATGAAATTTTATCCAACGAAGATATGGTTGAGGTGAGTGCGAATGATATTGAAAAACTAATGCTGGTATTGCAAAAGTTAGACCGCAATATAAGAGTTACCAATGAAGCCGGCATGGTAAAAATTTTCTTTCCTGTGAACACCGCGGATCTTGCGGCCATAAATAATTATTGCTTCAATAACGGCATTATTCTAAATCATCTTCTTCTTAAAAAGAAAAGCCTTGAAGCAAGATTTTTTGAGCTTACAAATAATTGAAATAAGGCATGCTACATTTATTAAAAATCGAATGGCTTAAAGTAAAAAGTTATAAGGCATTCTGGATATTTTCTATTCTTTATTCATTTGCGATCCTCGGTATTAATTACACCGGATATTATGTAAACGAACTTACAGTAGAAAATTTGCCGCAGAGCCAACTCTTATTTGGCAGCCCTTATTCTTTTCCAAAAGTGTGGCAAACCGTTGGCTGGATGAGCAGTTGGCTGCTTTATTTTCCAGGTATTCTTTTCATCATGCTTTTGACAAATGAATTTAATTTTAAAACGCATCGTCAAAATATTATTGACGGATGGACACGAGGCCAATTCGTGTCAGTAAAATTTGTGTTTGCAATAATTTTTTCAGCTATTGCAACATTTTTTAATTTCCTGGTAGCATTGCTGTTTGGCTTTGTTACAACCGGTTCTCACTTTTCCTTTTCAGGATTTGAAAATGTTGGATACATTTTTATTCAAACTACGGCCTACATAACTTTCGCCATGTTCCTGGCTGTATTGTTTAGACGAAGCGGAGCCGCTATCGCTGTATTTTTTTTATTTGGATTAATATTCGAATGGCTGATAACAGCACTCGTGAATTTTAAAATGGATCTTAGCCCGTTAGGTTATTTTTTGCCATTGCAGGTTACTGACGTAATGCTTCCTATACC
>JBDTMP010000117.1:0-3133 GCA_039934215.1 Ginsengibacter sp. | reverse complement strand
GTAACAATAATTTCGGTAATTTTAAAAAACCTTAATTTATGTTCTGGAGAAAATTTAATGGAGATGCCATCGAACTGCCTATCAAAAGCGCGGTAGAAAAAGTAATACAAAGAGAAACAGCCGCAGGGTTCCATCTAAAAGTTTGTATTGGTACCGATAGCCAGGTAAAGGGTCTTGAAACCGAATTTGCCACCGTTATTGTTTTCCTTCGGGAAGGGCATGGAGGCTTTATGTTTATTCACAATGAAAAAACAAAACATAAATACAGCATTAAAGAAAGGATGTTGGTAGAAGTAGCTAAAAGTATCGAGATCGCTTATGAGCTTTGTGATCTTTTTACATTATACGATGTGGACATGGAGGTACATGCAGACATAAATACCAATCCTCATTTTAAAAGTAATGAAGCACTGCGTGAAGCAATGGGTTACATTCTGGGAATGGGCTTCGCATTCAAAGCTAAGCCTGAGGCCTTTGCCAGTAGTAGTTGCGCCAATAAAGTGGTGAATTAAATTTTGTCCCGGTTTGAATAAAACAGTCTTGCGCCTGTTCCTCGTTAAAATAAAAGGCTAGATGGAATCGCTGTTCATCTCTGAAATCAGGTTTAAAATTTTCTCCCTTCCCGTTTTTTTAATTGCGCTTGTTACAAAATGCTGGGGCAAAAATTGCTGAGTTTCTCTCAGACTTTCTAAAAATGATTTTACATTTTTACTTACTATTCTTTGTTTTTCCTTATCTGATTTTGTAAATACAAGTGTAAAAGGTATTTGCCACAATCCCAGCTTTTGTATAAATTCAAGATCAATTTTTTGTGGGGAATGGCGCGAGTCAATTAATACAAAAACATTAATGAGATTCTCTCTTTTACGAAGATAATTTTCAATCATTTGCTCCCACCTCCTTCTGCTGCTTTGTGAAATTTTGGCAAAGCCGTATCCAGGCAGATCTACGAGATACCAATTTGTTTCTTTATGGTCTCCAGCCTTATAAACACTGGCAATTGCAAAATGATTAATCATCTGGGTTTTTCCGGGAGCGTTCGATGTCTTCGCAAGTTTTTCATTATTGCAAAGCATATTAATTAAAGAAGACTTACCTACATTGCTCCTTCCAATGAAAGCGTACTCAGGCCTGTCGGGCGCAGGGCATTTTTCGAAAGAAGGGCTACTGATAAGATATTCCGCTTTTTTTATGTGCATTGCGTTTGCAATATACAATACAAAATTGCGGCTTATCCTTTGCATTATAAATCTAAAATAAAAGTGAAAGAATGTTTTACCCGGTTTCTTATTCATTCAAAAAACTATCTTTGAGCCAATGAACACTTACAGTCACGACACAGTAGTTCCCTTCAGGCATTCCACTGATAGCAAAAAAAAGCAGGTGGCGATTATGTTTGATAAAATTGCTTTTCGTTATGACTTTTTGAATCGCTTTTTAAGTGCTGGTATTGACAGAAGTTGGCGTAAAAAAGCAATAAGACAATTAACCGAATTAAGGCCAAAAAATATTCTTGATGTTGCAACAGGAACCGGGGACTTTGCAATTACCAGTTATAAAATATTACATCCTGAAAAAATTACGGGGATAGATATTAGTGAAGGAATGCTGGATATTGGCCGGAAAAAAATTGACAAATTACATCTCCGCGATAAAATTGAGTTATTAAATGGCGACAGTGAAGCAATTTTTTATGAAGATAACTCGTTTGATGCTGTAACGGTAGCTTTCGGTGTGAGAAATTTTCAGGATCTCGAGAAGGGGCTTGCGGAAATTTACAGGGTATTAAAGCCCGGGGGCAAATTAGTAGTCCTCGAGTGTTCAAAGCCTTCTTTGCCTGTTATAAAGAATTTGTATAATTTTTATATGAAATTTGTAACACCGAAAATTGGAAAATTTATTTCTAAAAACAATGACGCATATCAATATTTAAATAACTCTGTTCAGCAATTTCCTGAAAAGAAAATATTCACTCACATTTTAAACCAATTAGGATATAGACACGCTTTCTACAAAACATTGAGTTTAGGAATATGCACCATTTATTGCGGCGAAAAATAATTTTACTGGTACTGTCATTCGTGTTTTGTTCTACAGCGTCTATGGCGCAGTTGGATAATGTAGTTAACCAGGAAGAGCATGATGATAAGCCTTATCATTTTGGAATAAACCTTGGTTATAATAAGTCACACTTTTCATTTACACACCATCCTGAATTTTTACAAAGAGATACTATTATGGATGTTGAAAGTATTAACAGCACAGGTATTAACCTGGCGTGGCTGGTTAACATTCGTATGAGCGAGCATTTTGATCTTCGCTTGCACCCTCTTGATCTTACCTTTTCAGAAAAAGCTTTTTTATATACTGAAAATTACACACCGGATACAATGGTTACAAAAAAAGTCCAGTCTATTACATTGAGCTTTCCGGTTCACATAAAATTTAGCAGCGATCGTATAAAAAATTTCAAAGTATATACTATTGCCGGTGCCAAATTTGATTATGACCTTGCGAGTAATGCGGGAGCAAGGAAGGCTGAAGATCTTATAAAATTAAAACGATCCGACCTGAGTGTGGAAGTTGGTATGGGCTTTCATATTTATTTTCCATATTTCGTTCTTTCACCTGAAATAAAATTAAGCAGCGGGCTTGCTAATTTACACGCCCGCGATCCGGATTTGCGTTACTCTAATGTAATTGATAAGATCAATTCTAAAATGATTACGTTTTCGCTAACGGTGGAGTAGCTAATATTTGCTGGCTTAATAATCGTACTCTCTCCTCGCCGCATTCCACCTTATTCCAATTCCAAACATGCTTTTATCAGCAATGCCTGTATATTTTCTATACATATAAGACCCCTCAACAAATAGATTTTCTCTTACCTCGTATGATAATACAAATGAGGCGTTAAATACTTTTACTTTCCTTCCACTGCCTACGTCAAAGCCATAATCTTTTGTACGGGTTGTATACAATTCAAAAGGATTGTTTCCAAAATTTTGTCCCGATGTATCAAGGCCCTGATAATAATAAATGCCTCTTGCATTGATATACCATTTCGTTGCTGGCTGATATTTTAGTACGCCAATGAATTCCTGGAAGTTTGCCCCCAAAGGATGGGCAAGCG
>JBDTMP010000116.1:0-2798 GCA_039934215.1 Ginsengibacter sp. | reverse complement strand
TATTTACAACAACATGCTTCATTTGTTCATTCATTGCATCATTTAAATATTTCATTTCACTGTTCCTGTATATAGCAGCCGAGCTATGAAACTCAACAGCACCCGTATTTTCAGCCAATGAAATAATATTTTCGGAGGTGACCCCCGAGCCCGGCATAACTATAATTCTTCCATTTGCATGTGCAATTAGCTCTTTAATTAATTGCTGCCCCTCAACAGCCTTTGGTTGTAAGCCGGAAGTTAAAATCCTTTTACAACCAATATCAATAATGTCTTCTAACGCTTCTATGGGCTTTGAGGTACGATCAAAGGCGCGATGAAATGTGACACCTAACGGGTAGGCATATCCTGCAAGATTTCTGCATTTTTCTTTATCGATTTTTCCTGCGGATGTAAGCATGCCTAATACTACTCCATCAGCCCCAAGGTTTTTGCATATTTCAATGTCTGCTTTCATCATTTCATATTCCGCCTCACTGTATAAAAAGTCGCCTCCCCGTGGCCTTATCATTACATACAATTCAATATGAAGCGCTTTCCGGGCAGCTTTTATAAATGCATAGGATGGAGTAGTTCCGCCTTCTGCGGGGTTATCGCATAATTCAATACGATCTGCACCTGCTTGCTGGGCGGAAACACAGCTTTCTATATTAAAGCCAATTATTTCAAGTTTCATAGCAAGGATTATTCAAATACATATTTTGAAGGAATAATTTTTTCTTCGCCGTTGCTTTTTACCGAAAAGGCAAAACCTTTTTGAACAGCATACGCTCCATACTGACCCTTTTTATTTAAAGCAAGAAAACCAACCTGTAATGTTTTCGCTTTTTGCATATCGCGTTTTATGATCCTGTCAACAGCTTTACGGCAGGCCGTTTCAGGAGAATCACCCTGGCGCATAAATTCCACTACGAGGTGGGTTCCACAAATACGGATCACTTCTTCTCCTACGCCACTTGAAGTTGCTGCGCCCACTTCATTATCTACAAAAAGCCCCGCGCCTATAATAGGCGAATCACCAACACGCCCGTGAATCTTAAAAGCCATACCACTGGTTGTTACTGCCCCGCTCATGTTACCGGCTGCATCCAATGCTACCAATCCCATTGTGTCATGATTTGCCGATCCATCTGCAAAAAAATTAGGCGCGAATGGGCCATTGTGGGTTTTACTTGCTTTGCCGGCCGGCAGATTTTCGATATTTATTATCGGCTTATATTCACTTTTTTTAAGCCATTCATCATAAGCTTTTTTCGCATCATCGGAAAGCTGCAGCGGCTCTTTTGCAAAGCCATTTTCAATCGCGAATTGCTGCGCACCCTGGCCGACAAGCAGTACATGTGGTGTTGTTTCCATAATTTTCCTGGCGACAGAAACCGGGTGAAGAATTCGCTCAAGACCGCCAACGCCGCCGCAATTTGAATGTTCATCCATTATACAGGAATCAAGGGTTACAATTCCATCCCTGTCAGGATAACCACCAAGGCCCACACAGCAGTTGATGGTGCTTTCTATCCATCGTGCGCCCGCTTCCACGGCGTCGAGAGCTCTTCCGTTTGAAGATAATATTTTCCATGCTTCGGTGTTTACGGGTTTGCCACTATCCCAGGTGGAGACTACAATTGGTTTCGTTTGTTCTGTATTGTTAGTAAACACTTTTTTTACAGAAAGCAATGGAGCCGATAGTGTTGAAAGTCGTATAAATTTTCTTCTGTTTATCATATCATTAATTGAAAGTTAATTGTATTAAATTAGTCCCTGTTCATTGAAAGCTTTTTTATCATTTTATCAGACAGGGAATCCGCGTACATTCCATATGCATTTACAATTGCACCTTTCATTTTCCCACTTTTTGATTCAACAGCATAAACAACCGCTTCGTCAGAAGGATTGGATTCTCCTTCAAACCTGTAAACTTCTGTAATTTCAAATTCATCGGGGTTTAAGCATACATTCGTTTTATTGCATATCAGTTTATCAAAGGCTATGTTGAAATCAGTGATATAGCCTCTTTCCTTCAGGCTATTGAGGGTGGTGGAGACGGTATCATAATTGGGCATAATAAAATTTTTCGTTCAAATTTAATCAACTTACTTAGAACAATTATGTAGTGAGTATTATTGAAAGTTATTCAATTATTATTTTAATGGGTGAAACTTAAATTGTTCCGGGACAAAGATCGTGAGCCAACATTTTTTAAAGGGAAATAATTTATAGTTTTGAACTTATTCATTAATAGCCTGCAATTAAATGATGAAGATTTATATTAAAAATATGGTTTGCGACCGTTGTATCGCGGCAATTAAACAGTTATTGGATGAATTGAAATTGCCTTTTGCAGAACTACAATTAGGCGAAGTTAATTTACTTAAAACGCCCTCGGTGGTCCAAATGAAAGCCTTAAGGAATCGCGTCAATCAACTGGGTTTTGAGATGCTGGATGATGTAAAAATGCGAACGATAGATAAAATTAAAACCGCGATTATTAAATATGTTCATTATGGAATTGGCGATGAAAAACATAATTTTTCAAATTTACTTGCCTCTAAAATGCACAAAGATTATTCATCACTTAGCAAATTATTTTCAGAAACAGAAGGTATAACTATTGAAAAATATATGATCAATCAAAAAATTGAAAAAGTAAAAGAGTTAATTGTCTATGATGAATTAAGTTTAACTGAAATTTCTTATCGGTTAGGATATAGCAGCGTGGCGCATCTTTCATCTCAATTTAAAAAGATAACCGGGCTTTCTCCTACACATTTTAAAAAAGTACCCGGGTTCCGCCGAAAAAC
>JBDTMP010000115.1:0-5392 GCA_039934215.1 Ginsengibacter sp. | reverse complement strand
AACCGGAAAGCATTTAAAAGAATTTCCTTGTCTATCATTTTAATTAGCTAATTAGCCAGTTAGCGAATCAGCTAACTGGGAAACCTTTTCCTCTTTGAATGCTTCCCTCGGTTTTAAGCCGAGTAACTGAAACATCGCATTGTCCTCATCAAATGCAGGGTTAGGAGTAGTAAGTAATTTATCACCCGAGAAAATTGAATTAGCGCCCGCCATGAAACACAAGGCCTGTTCAGCAACACTCATTTCTGAGCGGCCCGCGCTTAGTCTTACCATTGCCTGCGGCATAATCACTCTTGTAGTTGCAATCATTTTTATCATATCCCATATATCAACTTTTGGATTATCCTGCAATGGAGTTCCTTTCACACGCACCAGCGCATTGATAGGTACGCTACCGGGGTGCTGCGGCAAGGTTGATAAAGTATGTAACATCCCAATCCTGTCATCATGCGTTTCACCTAAACCAATAATACCTCCACTGCAAACACTTATGCCTGCTTTGCGTACATTACCAAGGGTTTTTAAACGGTCATTATAAGTGCGAGTGGTAATAATATCTGCATAATGTTCTTCTGAAGTATCCACATTATGATTATAAGCATACAGCCCTGCATCGTACAATTTTTTAGCCTGATCTTCAGTGAGCATGCCCATGGTACAACAAACCTCCATACCCAATTCATTCACGCCTTCAACCATTTCAAGCACCCGGTCAAAATCGCGGTTATCTCTCACCTCGCGCCATGCAGCACCCATGCAAAACCTGGTAGAGCCGGCATCCTTTGCTTTTTTTGCATAGGTCAGCACTTCTTCTTTTTTCATCAATGCCTGTACATCAAGGCCGGTATTATAACGGGCTGCCTGCGGGCAATATGCACAATCTTCAGGGCATCCACCCGTTTTTATCGAAAGCAATGTACACACTTGCACTTCGCCGGTTGCATGATACTCACGGTGTATAGTAGCCGCTTTAAATATAAGCTCAAGCAATGGAGCATTGTATATTTCTGAAATCTCTTCTTTTGTCCAGTTATTTCTTATCATGATCAGGTTTTATCGTGTCACACAAATTTATTTCTTATCGGTTAAAAATATAGTGGAATCTTTTAATAGCGGAAAGTTCTGCCGGAAAAGGGAATTGAAAATAATCCTGAACTCGTTAACCCCGCTTACACTATCGTAGAATAAATGATAATCATCCGCGGGGAAGTAAATGGCATTCTGATTTTCGAAATAATGCGTTTTATCGTTATCAATAGTGGGTTTACGAAAGCCGTGATCCCCCATAAAAATGATTACCGCCTGCCCCTTTGTATTTTTTTTTATAGTTGAAATCAATTCCCGAATCCTCGCATTTGCATAGGTTACATATTCCAGGTATGCACCAGTATTAATTTCTTTTGATTCTTTGTAGATGACATCACTTTCTTTTGCTTTACCATTTTTATCAAAATAAAAAGGAGAGTGGGGCATATATAAATGCCCATAAAAAAAACGAGGTCTAACCGAACTCGTTGCAGAGGATCCTTCCAGCTCGTTTATAAAAGTCTCGTTGTTGTGCATGTTATCATAAAATACTCTATCAGCTAACCATTTTATTTGATACTTCCCGGTCACCACCATCCATAAAAGGTCTTTCTGTATACGGTTGAATAATGTGCCATCGGCAATGAGTTTTGTTTTTAGCGGCAATATATTTTGGTTGATTAGAGATGGATTTCCCGCAAGATCAAAAATTGAAAAGTTTACAATTTCATAACCGAGGAAAGAAAGAAAATTTATAACGGCATTTTTCTTTATCAGCTCACTACACCTCGCATAATCTTCAATAGAAATCTCCGCTGGATCAATACCTGTGAGATAAGTCATATTTAGCATAGAAGCCATTGACAACGGTGTAAAATTATAATTGCTTCTGCTCTTTTGCTGGATGTGAAATCCCTGTTCCATTAAAAAAGTATCCAAAGCGCTATTGTCATAATTGAAATGTTTTTTTAATGAAAGAGAACTGGCATACTCATCAAATAATAAAAAGTAGATATCGGGTTTCGGGCAATCATCACAAGGCTGGTAATTATTTTCCTTCGCAAAAGAGTCTGTAGATAATTTATTTAAAGGCGGGTCAAAATTTTTATATACGAGCGCACCGATATCAACAATGATGTAAATGAGAAACAGGCTGTTCAGAAATAAATTCAGTTTTGAAAAACTGCCGTTTGATTTTTTTAAATAGACAATTAAGACGCCAAGCACTATGACAAAAAGAGGAAGCAACACAGAATATTTATTTAAGCCCGCGATATGAGCTTTGCAGAAATCCTGGATAGCGCCAAAGAACAAATAAAACGCCATTACAAAAAAGGCTGCCAGGGCCGCTTTAGCCCGTTTTTTAAATGCAATTAAAAATAGCAGGAACAGAATTATACCCGCTATAATATATGTAATGGCAAGAATTAATACATCCCAAAAATTTATAAATCCGAAGTTTTCAGTGAAGCCATGCAGTACAAAAAACAATGGCAGTAACAACAAATACCAGGGTTGTTTTCGTAATGAATCTATCATATTAATTTTCTTTCCGGTTTAGCAGGTACATGGTACGTTGTGTGCCTGGTATTTTTGCCGAACTAATAATAGTAAAATATTTGCCAAAGCATTTAATAAATTCAGTTTCATTATAGTTTGAAAAAATGTCTTTTCGATACAGTAAAAGTTGCTTTACTTTCTCATCCTCCTTTGGAATAAACTCCACTATTAATTTGTTTCCTGTTTTTTGAAAAGATTCCGCGATATTTTGAAGCGGAATATTTTTACTTATGGCAAGATGATGCACTAATGCCAACGCCAGCACCAGGTCAAAGTGTGCACGGGCAGTGAATGAACTGCGTTCTGTATTATTAAATCCGGTTGCCGGTGTAGGATTAGAAAAATCGATACAAAGCGGAAGAATATTCAGCGTTTTTTGCTTTTTCGTATAAGCATACAAACTGTTAATGCAATGCGAATCAAAATCAATCGACACAACAGAAGCTGTTTTTTCTGAAATTATTTTTGAAAAAAATCCATCATTGGCCCCAATATCCAAAACAGTTTCAAAATCTATTGAACTAATAAACCTGCGAAAAATAATTTCCTTTTCTGTGAGATAGGATCGGCTGATGATTGTTTCGTCATAATAATTACTCCATGAAGTTTTGGCTTTCTTGTTTAGCGCACATGACCGGATATTGTCTTCAAGATTGCCTATCAACTGAAGCATTTTATTTTGGTCAAATTTACCTTTATAAGCCCCCGGATTGTTACCGCCTTTGATTTTGCTTTGAAGTGAAACATGCAACCCGACTCCTAAATTGAAATTGCTTTTCCATGGCAGGAGTTCTTTTACCAGGCCTGCAGGAATTCCCTGGGGATAAGTGAGCATCAGCTTTTGAACATCTATCGCAAGATATTTCTGAAGAAGTAACGGGAATAAAAAACATTCACAAAATTGCGTATAGGCTACCCATGGCTGTGAGGAATCGTATTTTTCAAAAGACAAAGTATCTATAAATACCGGCTTGCCATTCAAAAACTGAACATTGAAATGCGTAGCATCTTTCAAGATCATTCCGTGTGCGATAGCCATCTTTTGTATGGCAAGTGTAAGCAATGCAGCGTCTTTTATTTGCCCAAAACACCATTCATAAGGATAGCTTATAAAGGATAGTTGCGCGGGCAAAATAGTCTTATACCATTCCGGTGAGCCTGTAAAATTTTCAATTATTTCTTCATGTGGAAGAAGGTAATTTTTATTGATAAGATCTTTATATAATCCTGAACTCATCAACAGATCATAATCATCTTTATACAATTGATTCACCTGCCGGTAAAAGATGTTATCCTTTTGAAACACAAAGCCGGATGGATCTTTGAAGGAGGCCGGATGAAGTTCAATATTACTCATCTGTGTGTTCGTTCTCTGAAGCGTCTTTGTTTTTTGAAAAAAATAGTTTAATTCTTTTCCAAATTGTTTTAATATAAAACATACCACCCAGGATAGCGGCTATTATCATTTGAACGAGGTAACTTCCGCTTCCCGGATCAATGTATAGCAGACTGGCATTCATCCGAAATAACTTAAATTGGTTTTCGGCGTCAGTGCCAAAACACTTTCGTAAATAAGCCTGATCGTATTATTCACATCATCACGGTGCAGCATTTCTACCGTGGTGTGCATGTACCGCAAAGGAATTGAAATAAGTGCCGAAGGACAACCATCGTTGGCATAGGCAAATGAATCCGTATCGGTACCTGTGCTTCTGCTTACCGCCCTCAATTGCAAAGGGATCTTATTTTTCTCAGCCGTTTTTTCTATAACGGCAAGCAATTTATTATGTACCGCCGGGCCATAAACCAAAGCCGGGCCTTTACCGCATGCGCAATCGCCTTCAATAAGCTTGTTGATCATGGGTGTTGTGGAATCGTGCGTAACATCGGTTATAATTGCGATGTCCGGTTTGATTTTTCTTGCTATCATTTCTGCACCGCGAAGTCCTATTTCTTCCTGAACAGCATTTACAATATATAGTGCGAATGGAAGTGTTTTCTTATTTTCTTTCAGTAACCTGGCGACCTCCGCAATCATAAATCCGCCGATACGATTATCAAAGGCACGGGCGATAAAATTACCATAAGACACTTCATCAAACCCATCGGCATAAGTAACGGCGTTGCCTACATGAATACCGGTGTCTTCCACCTGTTTTTTATTTCGTGCGCCGCAGTCAAGAAACAAATTATCAACTTTAGGCTGTTGTTCTTTACTGTCTGCATTTCCGGATCGTGTATGAATGGCAGGCCAGCCGAATACGGCTTTCACCGGTCCTTTTTTCCCGTGTATTAATACGCGTTGCGAAGGCGCTACCTGGTGATCCACGCCGCCATTTCTTTTTAAATAAATAAGGCCTTCAGGAGAAATATAATTTACAAACCAGCTTATTTCATCTGCGTGCGCTTCTATTACAACTTTAAAAGTTTTGCCAGGATTTATAACCCCAACAGCCGTTCCATAAGCATCAGTGAAAGTAGTATCTACATAGTCTTTTATATAATTAAGCCATACTTTTTGCCCGCCCGTTTCAAAGCCAACGGGTGATGGAGTATTAATATAATTTTTTAAAAAAGCAAGAGATTTTTCAGTAATTACAGAACTGGACTTTGTGCTTTTAGCCATATTGTAAAAATATTTTTTTTTAGTTAGAAGTGTGCAAATTTAAAGTTTTAAACTGAGAAGATAAACGAGTATAGCCTGCAGCAACATCATGCCATCGATGCCGGCAAGATAAACAAAATCGGATTTTACTTTTTTAGAAAGCCGGATTATAAAAAAAGTAATGATAGCAGAAAGGATCAT
>JBDTMP010000114.1:0-3580 GCA_039934215.1 Ginsengibacter sp. | reverse complement strand
AAATCTATTCTAAAGCCCTGTTCATAAATTTTACCAGGGGCATTAATGCTTTAAAGGCTTGCGAAACCTCTTTGGTAAGTAACGGAAGATTAAGATGTGAATCAGGAATCTCTTTTGTGGCGACGAAGCTTTTTAATTTCAAAAAATCCCCGGCAGGATTATTCTTATCATAACCCTTAGGAATATTTACAAGCATTTCCTTTTTATTCATCTCCAATCCGGGATAGTGCTTTTTGAAAGACGAATTTTTTAGAATGTTTTTAAATTCAGTGAAGCAATAGTCAATTTCCTGTCTTACTTTTTGTAAATCCTGTGGCGTGGGCATCCAAAGACCACCGCCGGCAAAACTTTTACCGCCAGGTTCAAGGTGAAAATAATAACCGGCAAAAACTGATTTTTTGCCGCCCCTATTGAACGATGCTCCCATATTGGACTTGTAGGGAGTTTTATCTTTTGAAAACCTGATGTCCCGGTTTATTCTGAAAGTGCAGTTTTTAACTTCAAGCAATTTTATGTCGTCATCAAAAGAAGATGTGAGGTCAATAATCTTCTCCACAAATTCTTCAAAATTATTTTTCGCAGAAATATATTTTTCCCTGTTTTTATCAAACCAGGGCTTATTATTATTTTTTTTTAAAAGATTTAAAAAACCGGTTGTAACTGAGTGAAGCATTCATTTAGATTAATAAAAGGAGGGATTTGCTTCAAAAAACAGGGGTTCGATTTTTAAATATTTGACCAATTTTCACCGCTTTTTATCCTGTAAATAGTCATTTCGCTTACGGCGTATTTTTCAGCGATTTGCTTATATGTAAGCTTACGACGTGGATTTTCGATCAATGCCTTAATAGCCCTTACTTGTTTTGCATCAAGCTTAAGGCCTGTTGTTCTTGAGTTTTGAGCTTTTTTATAAGCAATCTTATCAGGACTTTTTTGCTGGTGTACACTTACGTCTTTTTGATTAGACCATTTCAGATTCTTATAATTATTATCTGTTTTAATATGGTTGAGATGGATTACAAATTTTTCTTTTGGAGAATTCTTTTTGTTGAAAAGCTTTGCGACCTCACGATGAAAATAAATAGTACCGTTAGTGCCATCTATATGCAGGTTCAAAGTTTTATACCCTGACGTTAAAGAGCCATCCAGTAATTTGCCATCTGAAAGAATCTCATCTTTGTAACTGGCTACTCTTCCATGAGATGAAACAGCATACTTTTTTCTCAATTGCTTCCATCCTTTAAATTGAAGCTGCTTCCATATCTCACCGTTATTTTTTTTAATCATAATAAAGGGGTTTAAATTAAAGTTACAAAACTAACTCTGTATCATATTTAAAAAATCCTGCTCGTTTATTATTTTGATTGTTTTTATCTTCTTTGCTTTTTCAAGTTTTCCTCCCGCCGCATCACCGGTCACAAGATAATTCAAATTACTACTCACTGATGAAAGAAGCTTACCACCATTCTCTTCAGCAAGCTTTTCAGCGTCGTGTCTTTTTAACTGAGGTAGCGTACCCGTAAATAAAAATGTCTTTCCGCTTAGCGTTCCCGTTACCTCTTCTTTTTTATCGCCTTTAATATTTACGCCTTCTTTCGCAAGTGTTTTAAGCATTATTATGTTGTCGGCATTCTGAAAAAATTCATAAATACTTTCACTTACCTTATTGCCAATATCTTTTAATTCCTGCAATTCTTCCAGTGAAAACACGACAAGGTCAAATATGTTTTCCACGCTTTTGCCTAAAACTTTGGCCGTTGTTTCTCCTACATATCTTATGCCAAGGCCGAAAATAAGCCGGTTAAGTGATTGGCTCTTCGAATTTTTAATTGCAATCTTAAGATTACTAATAGACCTTTCTCCAAATCCTTCAAGCTTTGAAATTTCCTCATAATCTAATGTATAAATACCCGGGATATTCTTTAATAACCCGAGGCTGTAAAATTTTCTTACGTTAGCTTCTCCCAGGCTTTTTATATCCATTGCGTCTTTGCTCACAAAGTGTATGATACGCTCCACCACCTGGGCCTCACAATTAATATTTACACATCTCCAGATAGCTTCGCCTTCAGGCTTTACCAAAGGATCGTTACAAACAGGGCAATTTTCAGGGAAAATAATTTTTTTCTCCCGGCCGGTTCGCAATTCACTTAATGGTTTTACTATATAAGGTATCACATCGCCGGCGCGTTCTACTAAAACGGTATCGCCTATACGTAAATCTTTTTCCTCAATTACATCGGCATTAAAAAGCGAAATGGAAGTAACAGTAACTCCCCCGATGTGCACGGGTTCAATTTTAGCTACGGGCGTCACAGATCCTGTACGTCCCACCTGGAATTCAACTTTCAGCAATTGAGAAGAAGCCTGCCTTGCCTTAAACTTGTAAGCAATTGCCCATCGTGGATGGTGTGTAGTACTGCCTGTTTGTTGCTGCAGTTCTACCTCGTTCACCTTTATAACTATTCCATCGATTTCGTAAGGAAGGTCGTCTCTTCTTGTTTCAAATTCTTCACAAAATGTTATAACCTCTTCAATAGAATTGAAAACTTTTTTTTCGTTTACAGGAGTTTTGAAACCGAGGGCTGCCAGCAATTGTAATGATCCCGCGTGTGTTTTTAATAACGCAGCATCCTGGGATTTTTTTTGGTCTGAACGTACAAAGCTTACATGATATAATATCGCTTGAAGTTTTCGTTTTCTTACGGCAGCAGGGTCTTTCATTCTAAGGGAACCGGCGGCGGCATTACGCGGATTAGCAAGAGGCGAAAGGCCTTCTCCTTCAAGCAGGAGATTGTACTTTTTAAAATTTTCTTTTGTCATTAATACTTCGCCCCGTATTTCTATCTTTTCAATTCCATAGTCAGAAAATTTTGCAAATAATGGGACCGAACCAATTTGCCTGATATTGATAGTAACGTCATCACCTGCGACACCGTCACCGCGGGTGGTACCTCTCGTAAGATTATCATTTTCATAAATTAGCGAAATGCTCGCCCCGTCAAATTTTGGTTCGGCGCTATATTCAATTTTCTCTGAGTTAACAAGGCCTCTTAATCTTTTATCCCAATCAATAAGATCCTGCGAATTGTAACTGTTATCAAGGCTAAGCATCGGCACCAGATGAGCCACTGTTATAAAATCTTTATTAAGACTATTGCCTACTCTTTGCGTAGGTGAATCAACGGTAATAATTGCAGGGTTTTCCTTTTCAAGTTTTTCCAAAGATTTGTAAAGCGTATCATAATCCTTATCAGTAATAAGTGGGTCATTTAAAATATAATACCTGTATTCATGGAACCTGAGCACGTCTCTCAATTGATCCACAGAAAGTGCGGTTTTTAAAAGCTGGTTGGTTAATAACTGCAAACTCTTTGTTTGCTCTTTTGTGTACATGCTTAGGATTTATTGTAAAATTAAAAATAGTCAGTTTAAGCTTTCATTTAAAAAAAAATTATTACTCTCATAGCTGTCCGGAAAATACATGCAGGAGCAAAATTCACAACCAAATTTTTTTAAATAAAATAATTATTTACTAACGTGATCGAAGTTTAGAATAATGTGTTTATTTTACACAATA
>JBDTMP010000113.1:0-2246 GCA_039934215.1 Ginsengibacter sp. | reverse complement strand
ATTCCTGGATTCAGTACATAATATTTTATAGGGTGTTGAAAATATTTTAGTCAAAATAGTTATAAAACTTTTAATTTTTTGAAAATGAAAAAATTTATCGCGTTGTTGATGGCAAGTGCCTGTGTTGCGTCAGCATTTGCCCAATACAATTATCCTGCAACTAAAACCGTAGATAGCAGCAATACCTATTTTGGTGTAACCTACAATGATCCTTACCGCTGGCTTGAAAATTTTAAAGATACCGAAGTCGTGAGTTGGTTTAAACAGCAGGCTGACCTCAGTAATTCCATACTTAACAAAATTTCGGGAAGAGACGAATTAATTGCAGAATGGAAGATGCTGGATAAGCTACAGCCGCCCCAGATAAATTCCAGGAATTATGAAAACGGAAGAATTTTTTACAGGAAAACTATGCCCGGAGAAAATGTAAGTAAACTTTATTACCGCGAAGGAATGAATGGGAAAGAACAATTGCTTTTTGATCCTACTACTTATATCAAGGATAAAACACTGTCAATTCAAAGCTCATTGCCAAGTTATGATGGAAAAAAAATTGTCATTGGCTATTCTGAATCCGGAGCAGAAATTTCCACCATTAAAATAATGGATGTTGATACAAAAACTTTTTTACCGGAATCTATTTATCCAAGCTGGTTTGGGCCTATTAGCTGGACATTCGACAATAAAGCATTTACCTATTTTTCTCAAAAAACCGGCGATAATACCAGCCCTGAATTTGAATTAAATACCAAAACGAGATTGCACAAATTAGGTGATGATGTAAAAAATGATCTTGATTTCTTAAGCAATGAAAGTTATCCTGATCTTGATATCAAACCCAATGAACTTCCCTTTGCCGGTTTAAATAAAGATTCCAGGAATTTTATTTTCGCAGATCTCGCTAATGTACGAAATGAGATGTTTAGTTATTATGCACCCGCGTCGCAATTGTATTCTGCAAAAATTGATTGGAAAATATTATGTAATCCTGCGGATAAAATTGTAAGAGGAAGAGAGATTATAGGAAATGATATATATGCCATCACCTATAAAGATGCAAAAAGATATAAGCTAATTCATACTACTTTATCAGATCCCGATTGGAATAATGCGGAAACTATCGCGGAAGAAAAACCGGATCAAACGCTTGAATCTATCACGCATTGTAAAGATTATTTGTTCCTGGTTTATAGTGATGGAATTAATAATCACATTTATAAATATAATTTTAAAACAAAAAAAACAAGCCCCATAAAATTACCTTACCAGGGCTCGGCGTACATCTTTTGCCTTGATAATAAAACAAACAATTGCTTCGCTGGAATCACCTCCTGGAATAAGCCATACACAGAGTTTAATTTCAACGCGGAAACCAATGTATTTTCTCCAAGCCAATTTAATAAGCCACCTGTATATCCGGCGGCTTATAAAAATCTTGAAGTGGCTGAAGTAGAAGTAAAGGGCCACGACGGAGCAATGATTCCTCTTTCTATTATTTATAAGAAGGGGACAAAGCTTGATGGAAAAAATGTATGCCTGATGGATAGTTATGGTTCTTACGGATCCAGCATGTCGCCGTATTTTAATGATTTTGAAAATTCATTAGCAGTAAAAGGAGTTGTCATCGCAGTGCCTCATGTACGTGGTGGCAGCGAAAGGGGTGAAGAATGGTATAAAGCAGGTTATAAAACAACCAAGCCAAATACCTGGAAAGATTTTAACAGTTGCGCTGAGTACCTGATTGAAAAAAAATATACTTCTGCTGATAGATTAGCAGGCACGGGTACAAGTGCCGGTGGTATTTTAATAAGCAGGGCCATTACAGAAAGACCTGATCTATATGCAGCCGCAATTTGTAATGTTGGTTGTGCGAATGCGATGCGCATGGAATTTGCACCAAATGGACCGGCTAATATTCCCGAATTTGGAACAGTAAAAGATAGTATCGAATGCAAAGCTTTATACGAAATGGATGGTGTGCAGCATGTAGTGAAGAACACTAAATATCCTGCAGTAATTTGCATTGGTGGCTGGAACGATCCGCGTGTAATTGCCTGGGAGCCGGGGAAGTTTGCTTCGGCATTGCAAAATGCTACTACATCGGGAAAGCCTGTAATCATGAAGGTGAATTATGATAACGGCCATTTTACTGAAGATAAATCAGTGACGTTTGCAAATTTTGCTGATCAGTTTGCGTTTGCAATGTGGCAATGCGGGCACCCGGATTTTCAACTGAAAAAATAAAA
>JBDTMP010000112.1:0-3835 GCA_039934215.1 Ginsengibacter sp. | reverse complement strand
CCAAAGGAGCATTGATAACGGTTGTTAATAAAGGCAGGATGATTCTGCCACTTATCGTGAAAGTTATTCAAACTAACGGTGAAGCAGCAACGATAAAATTACCCGTAGAAATTTGGCAGCGCGGAGGCACGTGGACATTTAAATATTCTTCCAAAACTAAAGTTGACAGAGTAATACTCGATCCGGAAAAAGTTTTGCCTGATGTGGATAGGAAGAACAATGAATGGAATAATGGTAAATAGTAAAAGTGCAATAAAATTGAGCACACTTATATACTTAGAGCTATGGAGATTGTTGGAGCATTACCTTTCGTAAAGCCGGAAGTTGACAAACATCCAAAAGAAATGTACCGGGTAGCATTTACCACCATGTGGGATATGTTTTCATTTTACGGGATGAAGGCATTGTTGATAGCTTATATAGTTACACAACTACGACTGGGGCAGCCGATGGGATACGCTATTTTGGGTACTTATGCCGCATTGGTTTTTGGTTTTAATTTTTTTGGAGGCATAGTAGCAGATAAATTTTTAGGCACACGAAAAGCAATTATCTGGGGAGGCTATCTGCAGATAAGCGGTCATCTTATACTCGCCATTCCGTCCGATCTGCCTTTTTTTGCAGGTCTTGCTTTGGTAGCCACCGGTGCCGGTTTCCGGAATGGCCCCAGCGGTTCATTTGTCGGAACTTTTTATAGCAATGATAAATCGAGGAAAAAAGATAACGGGTATGCTATCTACTATATGGTTTTTAATCTTGGGGCAGCACTCGGCGGATTGATCTGCGGCTACCTTGGACAAAATATTAACTGGCATCTTGGTTTTGGCGCAGCCTGTATTTTTATGATCATCGGGCAGGCGCAATTTGTTGCAGGCATTAATAATTCGCTCGGGGCACCACCCGACATAAAGAAATTAAAAGAAAAGATTTTTATAAAACTGGTAGACAGGGAAACTCTCATTTATCTTTTCAGCCTGGTGGTAGTGGCAATGGTAACCTTATTGCTCCAGTTCCCGGCTTTCATGAATATCATAATGCTTCCATTAACGATTGTTGCCTTTGTATACGTCGCGGTTGTTTCTTTTAAATTTTCCAGGGAGCAACGATGGAAGTTATTTGCAGCAATGACCATTTGCCTGATCACTTCTTTATTTTGGGCGTTTTATGAACAAATTGGTGGTTCGCTAAGCCTGTTTTCATTGCACAATGTAAATCTTAACGTTGGTGGGGCAAAGCTTTCGGGGCTATCTATTAATAGTTTTACACCATCGGCATGGCTGGTAGTGCTTACGCCCATCTCAATAAAATTCTGGAAATGGCTTGATAATAAAAACGCCAATCCAAGGTCATACATCAAGCTTATGATGTCCTTTATGTTTACCTCTTTTTGTTTTTTGCTTTTATGGTTAGGATCATTTTTGAATAAAGGGACAGGTATGTTACCAGTTAGCTATTTGATAGCAGCTTATCTTTTATTGGAGATGGGAGAAATATGTATTGGTCCTGTAGTGTATTCACTTGTTTCTAAGTTGGCCCCAAAAGAAATGGCGAGTACGCTAATGGGAATAATGTTTTTATCCATTTCCCTCGGAGAATACCTTTCCGGTAAACTCGGCGCTTTTATGACAGTGCCTGACGGCATTTCCAGTCCGATAGAAACGATGCCATACTTTAGTTCGATTTTTTTTAAAATAGGCATAGGATCTTTATTGATTTCTGTACTCATCATGTTATTGGTTCCGTTATTAAAAAAATGGATGCAGGAGGTAAAATAGTAACTGACCATATCGCCGCCTTGTTACAATCAATCGGGAAAGGTGAAAGAACAATGATTTGGCATTTATAAAACGTTATTCAAACTAACTGTGAAGCAGGAACGATAAATTTACTTGTGGGGATTTGGCAGCGTGGCGGCACCTGGACTTTTAAATATTCATCTACAACCAAACTCAGTAAAGTAATACTTGATCCAGAAAATGTATTGCCCGATGTGGATAGAAAAAATAACGAATGGAGTAAGGGCAAATAAAAAAATATTAACCGAAACAGTGATTGTATGCATGGGACACAGATTTTAAATTAATAACCTGTCTATGAAGAGCTAAAACTATAAAGAGCGAAAACTATAAATTGAAACTAACCAAAACTTCCAACAAAGAATTAGTGTCAGTCATTACAGCATCATCTGTAGGTACTATGATTGAGTGGTACGACTTCTATATTTTCGGCAGTTTAGCAACCATAATTTCAACACAGTTTTTCCCAAAAGAAAATCCCACTGCGGCGTTTCTTGCCACGTTAGCCACCTATGCTGCGGGCCTTGTGGTGAGGCCCTTTGGCGCTTTATTTTTTGGCAGGTTGGGCGATTTGATTGGCAGGAAATATACTTTCATGGTAACGCTCCTGCTCATGGGCGGCTCTACATTCGCTATCGGATTAATACCGAAATATGAAACGATTGGTTTTTGGGCGCCTGTAATTATTCTTATCTTAAGATTGTTGCAAGGCCTGGCTATTGGCGGCGAGTATGGAGGCGCCGCCACATTTGTAGCAGAGCATTCGCCGCCAGGCAAGCGTGGTTTCTGGACTTCATGGATACAGATCACTGCTATCACTGCATTCGTTATTTCCCTTGGTGTGATAATCATCTTCAGAAGCCTGATGGATACAAATTCCTGGAATAACTGGGGCTGGCGCTTACCTTTTTTAATTTCTATTTTCATGGTGGCCATATCCGTTTACATCCGGAAAAATATGGCAGAGTCGCCACTCTTTTCCAAAGCGAAAGCGGAAGGTAAAACATCCACCAATCCATTAAAAGAATCTTTTGGCAAGAAGGCAAATTTGAAATTAGTATTGCTTGCTTTATTTGGCGTAACAATGGGATTGGGTGCTACGAGCTGGGCTTCGGTTTTTTATGTGCAGACCTTCTTTCTCAAATTCATGTCGCTGGATTATGATCAGACGAATACGATCATCGTGACAGGGTTGGTATTGGGCGCCGGCTTCAATATCTTTTTTGGCTGGCTGTCTGATCGTGTTGGCCGTAAGCCAATCATCATGCTTGGTCTCTTGTTGTCATTTTTATGCTTTCGCCCGATTTTCCGGGTAATGTATGAAACCGTTAATCTCAAGGAAAAAAAAGAAAACACAGCATTCCTAAAAGTGAGTAAAAAAAATGAAGCGCTTATGGCAACATCAGCAAATACATTGTTGATGACCATTACACAACATGTTTATTTCGATGGTACTGCCGCAACAGAAGTAAAAAAAGAAATGGCAAATGCGACGGAAAAACAACAACCTGAAATAACGACCTCCATCAAGCTCAATTCAACCGGCAAATGGAAACTGATATTCCTGGTATTCCTGCTTGAATTTATTACTACCATGACCTATGGACCACTCGCGGCTTTTTTAGTTGAAATGTTTCCGTTAAAAATCAGGTACAGTTCCATGTCATTGCCTTATCACATAGGCTTTGGAATTTTCGGTGGCATGTGCCCCGTTATTGCAACCTATCTCATTGAAAAAGCCAAACTGGGCAACACGGAAGATTATTACCTTGCCGGGTTAAGTTATCCGCTTGCATTAATGGCTATCTCCCTTTCTATCGGCATACTGTTTCTTAAAGATTCTGGAGGTACAAAATCTATCATACCTGTTGCGCCAAAGATTTTAAATAAATTGAGGAGATATAGCGGTGTGATCTGGATCTTGATTGGTATTGCGTCAGCCTGGTTTGGCGTGTTCACACTTGGTCTGCCAAAAATAAATGCAGGCACGCAGGACGATTTGATTTTTGGCATCATCATCCTGTTTATTATAACACCGG
>JBDTMP010000111.1:0-5617 GCA_039934215.1 Ginsengibacter sp. | reverse complement strand
GGGTTCTCCATTTGTTGGCGATGCAGGTGATAATTCATTCAACTCCCAACCTTGCTATATTTTTAAAATACCCGGTTATAAAAACGCTTATCTCTACATGGGCGACAGGTGGAATGGCGCAGGCAGCCCCAAATCGCAATATGTATTTTTGCCCATTACAATTACACCCGGCGGGCAGATGGAAATTCATTTTTACCGCGAATGGGATCTCAATATTTTTACTCCTGAAAAGAAAGGAGGTAAATAATTTGCTTAAAAAGTCATCGGGTTTAAAGAGTTATTCATGTAAATGCCATTGATAAAAAATTCTGGCAAATTTTCAGGGCTAAGGTTGTACTAATGTCTTAGTTAATTGCTTTTTGGTAGACTATAATGATGTATGTAATAATTGACACTTTAAATAAATTAAGATTTCTAAAATTTTACTGAAGTGCCTTGATCGGTTTTTTAACGCTAAAGGATACCTGTTAAATGTGCTCAACAAAAATTAGTTCTTTGACTTCCCATATAATTACTGTGGATGTCGAAGCATGTTGATGTTGATTTGTTTGCAAATTGTTTGCAAATTTCTAAAAGATACTTCTTTTGGAGATTTTCGCTTATCAAGGTCTAAGACATCGTCGTAATCTGTTTCATCGATATTTGGCGTCCAATGTATTTTAAACCAGGAGGATCCGAAAATGAAAAACCCCGCCACCAGGCGAGGTCTTTAAGTGGGAGCACACGGGTTCGAACCGCGGACCCTCTGCTTGTAAGGCAGATGCTCTAAACCAACTGAGCTATGCTCCCAAATTTTATTTTTGCTATGCTCCCAAATTTTAAGGAGTGCAAATATAAGAGAGGAATCCTATTCAAAAAAATTTAATCATGATGGCGGACAATAATATTGTGACTTTTTTATTGCACTAAATTTTTATTTTTAAGCATGAAACATTTTGCGGGACTGGTGGCAATATTGCTGCTGATATTTTTTTTAGAATCATGTAGTGCTTCACGCAAGTCAACGATATCCAGAAAGGCGGAAACGGAAAATACAATCAATATCAATAGAGAAAATTCCAAAAAAATTGCTGAGTCAAATAAACTGGTTGCCGCACGAATTATCAATACCAAAAATAAAGACGCTGAAAAGGTAGTGGATTTTGCGAAAACACTCGTAGGTACCAGGTATAAATATGGTTCTGCCATAAAAGAAAATGGCTTTGACTGCTCTGGATTTGTTACTTATGTTTTTAATCATTTTAATATATCTGTTCCGAGAGTTTCAAAAGATTTCACAAATGCGGGTACCCCTGTGCCACTTGATAAAACCAAAAAGGGTGATCTCATTCTTTTCACCGGTACCGATACTACGGGATGGGTCGTTGGCCACATGGGGTTTATTACTGAGAATGACAATGGTAGAATAAAATTCATTCACTCTTCTTCCGGTAAATCAATAGGAGTAATCATTTCAGAGATGAGTAAGTATTATGCAACAAGATTTGTAAAAGCGATAAGGGTATTCGATGAGTAGATGATAACCAAACAGATAGTTCACAAAAAAGAAAATTCCAGTTGTTGTATTGAAACCGATGCCCGCTTTATATTTTTTCTTATTTGAATTGTACTTTTTAAATGAAATACCGGAGTTTCTTCCTCCCTTGACGCTATAATTATTTGTACTTTACCTGCATGTATATTGAATAGCTGACTAACCAGTTGCGGGCAGTTATTATTTTTTGAAAGATGTGATAAAAAAAGATGGGTCATAAAAGCCGGCTTATATTTTATGAAAAGATCCAGCGCCTGCTTATTCGAAAGATGCCCCAAACCACCTCTGATTCTTTTCTTCAAATGATAAGGATAATTGCCCCTCTCAAGCATCTCCTCATCGTAGTTAGCCTCGAGAAAGACAGCATGGCATTGCTTGAAATGATTAATTACATTTTCACAAGCCATACCAATATCTGTAAATACACCCACATTTATAAAATTGGAACTGATAATAAAACTATATGGATCGCATGCATCGTGAAATTTTGGAAAGGGAGTTATAGAAATATCCCCCACGAAAATTTGTTCGTAAGCAATAAATTGTTTCACCAAATGTTCTTCAAGTCTAAAGCAGCCATGCGCCAGGGTTGCTATAGTTGTATAAACCGGAAGGTTATATTTTTTACTTAATACGCTTATTCCCTTTATATGATCTGAATGTTCATGCGAAACAAAAACAGCTTTTACTTTTTGCATATGTAAGCCAAGCCGTTTCATCCGCTTCTCAATTTCCCTGCAGGAAATTCCAGCGTCTATTAGAATAGCTTCCCTTTCGTTACCGATGTAATAACAATTCCCGTTACTCCCGGAATTAAGTGATGTTATAAATAATGACATTCAAAGCAAAGAAACAGATTTTTTATTTTTTGCATCATCTAATTTGTCCACTTTCTTGTCAGTCAATACAATTCAAATAAAGCTTCAATTTCAACAGGAATATTATCAGGCAACGAGCCCATTCCAACCGCGCTTCTCACTCCAACTCCGTTTTCTTCTCCCCATATTTTCTTAAAGAGTTCACTACATCCATTAATGATGTAGGGATGCTTTTTGAAATCTGCTGCACAGTTAACCATTCCTAAAACTTTTATTACACGCTTCACTTTATCAAGACTCCCGACACCCGCAACAATTGTTGACAGTATAGATAAGCCTACCTGCCGCGCGGCAAGTTTTCCTTCTTCCATTTCCATATCCAGGCCTACCCTGCCAATGATCAATGTTCCATCAAGCTGAAATGGCCCATGCCCGGAAACATACAGGTGGTTTCCATCAATAAGAAATGGCTTGTAAACACCCATCGGTTTTGGTGCAGGCGGCAGCGTTAATCCTGTTTGTTCAAAATTTTTCGAAGCATTGTTATTTTCCATGAAATAAATTTTAATGATTACACAAAGAGATTCAAAATTAATACTCCTGCAAAGCCCACAACAGAAATTATTGTTTCCATTAAAGTCCATGTACGGACCGTATCTTTTATACTCAGATTAAAATATTCCTTGAAGAGCCAGAAGCCGGAATCATTTACATGAGAGCAAGCAAGGCTTCCCGCGCCGATAGCCAAAACCATTAAACAGGGGTTTACATGGCTTTGCGAAATTACCGGCGCAAGAATACCGGCGGCTGTAAGTCCGGCAACCGTTGCCGAACCGATACATATCCTGATGATAGCAGCGATAATCCAGCCGAGTACCAGGGGCGACACGTTTACTCCTTGTAATTGCGCTGCAATTTGCTCACTTACCCCGCTATCGGTTAGTACTTGTTTTAGAGCACCGGCACTACCAATGATCAGCAGGATCATTGCAATATCTTTCACAGCGTCCGTATAAATTGACATCACTTTTTTTATATTAAAACCCTGCTTAATGCCTATGGTATAAGTTGCCACAGCCAGTGCAATAAGCATTACAACAGCCGGCTCCGCAAGAAAAGAAATTATATCGCTGGCGATGGTTCCGGGGGTAATGAAATGAACTATTAAAGTGGTTATCATGAGAAGGGCAACCGGCAGTAATGCCGAAAAAAAACTGCTCACGCTTCCGGGTAAACGATCTTCAGGCAATGTTTTCCCATGGAAAGTTTCCAGTGGAACGGAATGAATATTTTTTAAAGTCTTTGCAAATAAAGGACCCGCGATGATAATTGCAGGTACGGCAATGATAAGGCCATAAATCAGCGTTAAGCCTATATTGGCATTGAACTGTACTGCCAGTGCAGTAGGCGCGGGATGCGGAGGCAAAAAACCAAATGTAACAGACAATGCCGCAAGCATTGGCAGGCCTATGTATACCGCAGGCAATTTATATTGGTAAACAACAGAGAATATTAATGGTACTAATAACACAAACCCAACTCCATAAAATAAAGGTATCCCTACAATAAAACCTGTGACAACAAGTGCCCATTGAATATATTTTTCACCGAAAGCTTTCATCATTACAGAAGCGATCTTTTGGGCGGCCCCACTATCCGCTACCAGCTTACCCAGCATAGCGCCCAATGCGATTATAATAACCAATGATCCTAATGTATCCCCGATTCCCTTCTGGACGGATATGACTATTTTATTAAAAGGAATTCCCAATAGCAATCCTGTGACAATAGACATAACTAAAAAAGCAAGAAATGGATCTATCTTTCCCCATGTTATCATAAGAACAAGGCCGGCTATACATAAAAAAATAATTAGAAACTCCATCAGTAATTTTTAATAAATATATTTATTACCGCCGAAAATGCATTTGCAAATATGCGGTTACATGATTTTTCCTAAAAGCAGCCTGATCGTGTATCGCAAAATTTATAAGTTTATTTTCCGGGTGCGGCTTTTCAAAAGTCTTATAGCTTCTTCTTCGTCAGCAAACATTTCATTAATGTTTACAAGGTTAGCGGCTAATTTATCATAACGGTCTGTAAGCAGATAAATAAAAATGTGGAGATAATTAAGGCTGTCAAAAACAATCGCTTTATTTTCAGCAAAAGCATTTTTTTGTTTTAAAAATTCAAGGGGCATTTCAGTGTAATGCATACCGGGACGAAGGTGATGTATCACGTGATAACCATCGTTCCAGCACATTTGATTATAAGAAGTGTTGATACAGTTCACGGAATTCTTAAACGCATTTTCCGGATCATCCGCATCCACAAAAGCATGTTGTGTCCAGTTGCCTAACATGCTTACCAGCCTGCAAAAAAAAAGAGGAATAATGCAAACAACAAGAGCAGCCTTAAGGTTGACAAAACACATCCCGGTACAAAACAAAAAGTAAAAGACTTCGCCGGCCGTAAATCTTTGATAGAGTTTTTTTCTTTTACGGTGATAGAGATACAGCAATGTATCTTTTGCTCCAAGTGTTATAAATCTAAAAAAATAAAGTAGAAAATTTTTTAAACTATCTCTTTGATAGCCCATTGTGCAGCTGGTATCATCGGGCATATTGTTTTCAATATGATGCATGCCGAGGTGATGGCTAAAATAACCTTCGGGGCTATGCCCGAAAAAAGGGCAAACGAACCAGGTGATATAAGTATGTATCCACTGATAATTTTTTTTAAAAAGTTTTCTATGGCAAATACAATGGAACATTAAACCAAACCTGCCCTTATAATAAAACTGGGAAATGTAGAAATAAGGAAGCGCAACCACCCACCAGGCCCATCCTTTCAAAAAAGGTGTAAAGAGCAAAATACCGGTGACAATAACTATCAAATGAATTTGAGTGAGCAAATAAATAAAAGGCAAATCTCTTTTATCATTAATAATTCTAAGCCAGAACTTATCGTACAAACCAAATTTTTTCTTTGGAATATAAAGGGGATCAGTAAGATCAGTTAAACATTTCATGAATTCAGATATTGGATGAAGCCTCAGTATCTATATTCAAGATATGTTTTTTTATTTGCTGAATCGTATTTTTTATTGATGCATGAATAAATCAATTTTTTCAAAATATTTATCAATGTAAATTTTAAAAATTGATTTGTTTTGATTAGGGCCACTTAAAACTTTTCAGCTTTAAGAAGCTGTTTAAATAAATTTTATAAAAAGCTGTATAGTGTGGATAAGTGAATAATTTTT
>JBDTMP010000110.1:0-4739 GCA_039934215.1 Ginsengibacter sp. | reverse complement strand
TGGAATCCATTGAAAAAGTGAAGGGCTTTAAGAATAAATTAATTGTTCATACTGCGGGTTCCGTTCCCATGGACGTTCTTAAAAGTTGTTCTTCAACTTATGGAGTTATGTATCCTTTACAAACTCTTTCAAAAGAAACAGATCATTCACCCGAAATTCCTTTTTTAGTTGGAGGAAATAATACAGAAACATTGAACCAAGTGACTGAGTTTGCCAGTACGCTTTCTGATAAAGTAATCCCTACCAATGATGCCGAAAGATTACACTATCATATCGCCGCTGTTTTTGCCGGCAATTTTACCAATCATCTTATGGCTATGGCAGAATCTTTTTGCGAAAAAGAAAAAATTGATTTTAAGGTTCTCCTTCCCCTTATAAATGAGGTAACTTATAAAGCAAGTCACTTTTCTCCTTCTGAAGTTCAGACAGGGCCAGCTATAAGAGAAGATATTGTAACGCTTAACAGGCACCTGCAGGCTCTCTCACCACATGCCGATCTTAAATATATGTATCTAAAAATTTCTGAAAGCATTTTGAAGCTTCATCAAAAGAAGAAATAATCACACCTTATTTATAAAAAAATTGTGGCCAAAGGGATGTGCCGCCATGCCAGAGATTACAAAATTCGTAAAGGTTTTATTTTGCTATAGCGTAGTTTTGCACCCGAAAAGAAAAGATGATGTATAATGTTACCTATAAGTTTGAGCAAAAAGGCCTCGAACCAGTTACAATTGCGAATGTTGAGCCCGATCAATCCATATTAGAAATCGCATTAAAGAACGATATTGACCTTCACCACAATTGTGGGGGTGTATGTGCATGCAGTACCTGTCATATATATGTTGAGCAAGGTGAAGATTATTTGCCGGAACTGACAGATCGTGAAGAAGATTTTATTGACAGGGCTATCAACCCAAAATTAATTTCAAGATTGGGTTGTCAGTGTATTTTAGAAGAAGGAGACGGTGATATTGTTGTAACCTTACCGGATCAAACCCAATTCCTGGGAGAATAATAATTTCCAAATTTTTTAATACTACTTATAATGACTTTTGAGCCCCCTATTCACTGGAACGATTATGAAGATATAGCTATGAAACTGTACGAAAAATTTGGAGATGAATTTAATGAAAGTAAAATTTATAGGATTCGTTTTACCGATCTCAGAAAATGGGTATTGGAGATTCCAACATTTTCTGGAAAACCTGAAGACAGTAATGAAGGGCATCTTGAAATGATCCAGAGTAGCTGGGTATATGAGTGGAGGGATAACCAAAAATAAATTCTGTTGCAAAATACTTTCGCCATCGAAACTTTTTCCTTTAAATGAATGTTCTATCACGCCTAAGCCTTATAAAAACATTTGTTTTTGATATGGATGGAGTTCTTACCGATGGCACCCTGCTTATTGATCATGAAAATAAGTGGCTTCGTAAAATGAATATTAAAGATGGGTATGCCTTGCAGTTAGCTATAAAATGCGGTTACAGAATAGCGATTCTTTCCGGTAGTGATGCGCCGCCTGTTAGTGAAAGACTTTTTAAGCTTGGCATCAGCGATGTGTTCATGCAGGTTACCGACAAGGAAAGTATTCTTAAAAATTATTTGCAAGAAAACGATCTTAATATAAAGGAAACTTTATTCATGGGGGACGATATTCCAGACTACCAGTGCATGACGATTGCCGGCTTTGCCTGTTGCCCCGCCGATGCCGCAGTTGAAATTAAGAGAATATCTTCTTATATTTCACCAATGCGGGGTGGTTATGGTTGTGTAAGAGATGTAATTGAAAAAGTAATGAAGCTTAATAATAACTGGCCATTGCATACTTCTGTTCCTTCCGCCTGAATAATTAACTGATTGATCATTAAGATTTCCTTATGAATGTTCTCACCGCTTTTTTTAAACTGGTAAGATGGCCTAATCTTTTATTTATTGCACTCACGCAGGTGCTCTTCCGGTTTTTTGTATTTCGGTTTGCCTATCTTAATAATATTCCGGGGAGTGAAAATGTAAAACTTACCCTGCCCTTATTTTTTTTATTGGTCGCTGCCTCCGTGTGTATTGCCGCAGCGGGGTATATAATCAATGATTATTTCGACCTTAATATTGATCTGGTCAATAAACCATCAAAGCTTGTTATCGACAAATATATTAAGCGACGATGGGCGATTGTGTTGCATGTTTTACTGTCCGCTACAGGATTTATGCTCAGCCTTTATGTTGGTTATAAGCTTTGGAATTTTTATATACCAATCTTCAATCTCCTCGCAATTCTTGCATTGTGGTTTTACTCAACTACTTTCAAGAAAAAATTACTAGTCGGGAATATTTTAATTGCCTTATTAAGTGCGTGGGTAATTCTTGTTTTAACCATGGCTGAATATCGCTTTCAACTGAGCCCTCAAGATGTTAACTGGCGAAGGCTTCTAAAAGTTTCTTTTATCTATGCAGGTTTCGCGTTTGTAATTTCCCTGGTGAGAGAAGTAATAAAAGACATGGAAGATTTGCCCGGCGATTCAAAATATGGTTGCCGAACCATGCCTTTTGTGTGGGGCCTCCAGGTTTCCAAAGTATTCGCAGGCGTATGGATCGTAGTGCTTGCGTGCGCCGTAGTTATCATCCAGTTTTACGTATTGCAATTGGGCTGGTGGGTTTCGGCGTTGTATTCTCTTATCGCGATTTTAATTCCATTGTTGTGGGTGCTGCGTAAACTGTATGAAGCAAAAACACAAGAGGATTTTCACAGGTTGAGCACGGCGGTGAAAGTAATAATACTCACAGGTATTTTTTCTATGATTTTCTTCTGATTTCGTTCAATACTATGAATTCAAAAAAAATAATTTTAGCTTCCAAATCCCCACGCCGCAGCCAATTGCTAAATTGGGCGGAAATTGAATTTGAAATAATACCGGCAGAAACAGATGAAGGCTTTCCTGGTCATTTGTTGCCGGCAGATGTTGCTATTCATATTGCGTGCAATAAAGCGATGGATGTAAAAAATAGTTTACAATCTGCGGATACTAACGGTATGGATTATGCTATACTTGCTGCCGATACAATAGTGGTTCTGGATAATAAAATTATCGGCAAACCTTCCAATCGCGAGGATGCTGTCAATACGCTTTCAATGTTATCCGGGAGAACACACAAGGTTATAACGGGCGTTTGTATTTTGACCAAAGAAAAAAAAATTGCTTTTGCGGAGCAAACAGAAGTTGAATTTTTTGACCTTCTTCAAAGTGAAATAGAATATTATATTGACAATTACAAACCCTACGATAAAGCAGGAGCCTATGCCATCCAGGAATGGATAGGAGTGACGGGAATAAAATCTATTAGCGGGGATTTTTATAACGTAATGGGATTGCCGGTTAGCAGGGTAGTGAAAGAACTTCAAAACCTGGAAGTTTAAAGTCTCGAAGTGGAAGTTTATTTTCAAATTGTTTAAATAGATTTTTAAGACTAATTTTCTTTTAGCAAGTCCCGAAAATGAAAGAAGATCTACTCCAATACATCTGGCAATTTCAATATTTTAATAATAAAGAATTACAAACAACTACAGGAGAAAAAATACAAATACAATTTCAGGGATCGCACAACTCTAACCAGGGACCGGATTTTACAGGAGCGAAAATACGGATTGGGAAAACGTTGTGGGCGGGCAATGTAGAGCTTCATATTAAATCAAGCGACTGGAATCTTCACCATCATTCCTCTGATGGTAATTTTAATAATATAATTCTTCACGTGGTGTGGAATCATGATACCGAAATAACGGGTTCAAATAATAATTATTTGTCCACGCTTGAGTTGCAGGATAAGGTATCCAAACTGTTGCTCGATAAGTACCGGGAATTGATGACGGCAGCCAGGTTTATTCCCTGTGAAAACCTGGTGCATCAAATGAATGAGCTTTCACTTACTCATTGGAAACAAAGATTACTTGCGGAAAGATTGATTTCAAAATCAGAAAAAGTTCTGGCAATTTTATCTAAAACAAATTTTCATTGGGAGGAAACTTTCTGGAGACTTATAGCCAATAATTTCGGGCTCAAAGTAAACAGTGCTTTTTTTCAAAAAATTGCGGAGACGTTACCTGTTTCTATATTGGCCAAACATAAAAATAGTATTCATCATTTAGAGGCTTTACTTTTTGGACAGGGCGGCCTGTTAAATAAAAAATTTGAAGAGAAATATCCTGTAATGCTGCAAAAGGAATTTGCATTTTATAAACAAAAGTATAAACTGCATCCTGTAGATGGTGAACTCTTTTTTTTGAGAATGCGTCCTGCTAATTTTCCAACCATACGCCTGGCGCAATTAGCGATTCTTATACATGAAAGCGAGCATTTGTTTTCAAAAATAAAAGAAGCGAAATCAGTGAACGAAGTAAAAAAAATGCTGGGTGTTACTGCGAATGATTATTGGAATTATCATTATCTCTTTGATGAACAAACGGTGTTTAAAAAGAAAACCCTGGGCTCGCAGATGATTAATAATATTATAATAAATACGGTGGTGCCTGTTTTATTTGCTTACGGTATTCATCATGATGAAAAAAAGTACAGGGAAAAAGCGATAAGCTGGCTTGAAGATATTTCAGCAGAAAAGAATATGATTACAAAAGGATTTGAGCATTTAAATTTTTCCAATAAAAATGCCTTTGATTCGCAGGCACTCATTCAGCTTAAAAATGAATATTGCAATAAAAAACTTTGCCTCAATTGTGCAATTGG
>JBDTMP010000109.1:0-4590 GCA_039934215.1 Ginsengibacter sp. | reverse complement strand
CACGACCCTCAGAATCACAATCTGATGCTCTAACCAGCTGAGCTACAACCACCGTTTATAAAGGGGCAAAAATAATTAAAAAATCAAACTAAATACAAACCAATTTCTTCAAATTCTTTACACAAACATTTAGATCCAGCCCGGAAGCTATACAGCTCCAAATAAATATTGCCGCAATTATTTATCGGCGAAATAAGTTTATTGTTCACATAAAACACAGAAATGAAAATAAAAATAAAACCGAGCAGGTTTTAAATAGAATTGTCGTCTAAGTCGTTACCGTTCATATATAATCAAAAAATTAATTTAGAAATTTCGTCTCAGATTTGCACTTTTTATAAATCTATTCGTTTATCCACACCCAAATAAATAAAAAAATAAATCACGATGAAAAAAATCTACCTGGCATTTGTTGCCTTGTGTGTTTGCGGAAATCTCTTAGCACAAATGCCGGCAGGGGGAGGCCGCGGCGGGCAAAATATGAACATGGGTCATTTTTATGGAAAAGTGATTGACGATAATACAGGTAAACCCCTCGAAGCTGTTTCTATACAACTCACTCAAAACAAAATGGACACCGCTACCAAGAAACGCAGAGACTATGTTGTGGCCGCTATGCTCACTGATAAGAAAGGAGATTTTACTATCGATAAATTACCGATTGTTGCAAGCTACCAGATTTTAATTACGGCAGTTGGCTACAAGCCCTATAATGAAAAAGTTGCATTCAATCTTAAAATGAGTGGAGGCGACATGAGTCAAATGTTGAACGCGGTAGACAAAGATCTTGGAAATATAAAAATGATACCGGATGCAAAGCAACTTGAAGGCGTAGTAGTAACCGCAGATAAAAGCATGCTGCAAATGAACATTGACCGCAAAGTTTTCAATGTTGATAAAAGTTTAACCAGCGCAGGTGGTACCGCCGTTGATGTTATGAAAAATGTTCCGTCAGTAAATGTAGATATAGATGGTAATGTAACGTTGCGCAATGCCACTCCACAAATATTTATAGATGGCAGGCCTACAACTCTTACCCTTGACCAGATACCCGCTGATGAAATTGAAAGTGTTGAAATCATCACCAATCCGTCCGCAAAGTTTGACGCTTCCGGAGGCGGATCAGGAATATTAAATATTGTTCTTAAGAAAAACAGGAAAGCAGGGTACAATGGAAATGTAAGAGCCAATCTTGATTCGCGGGCCCGCTTTGGCCTGGGAGCGGATGTAAATATTAAACAGGGCAAAATAAATTTTTTTGCAAATACAATGTATAACCAGCGCAGGTCTTTAAGCACACAAAGTACAAAGCGTGTTGATTATATTAATGGTGTGACTGCTACGCTTTCACAAAAAGATAAACCCGAAAATAATGGTCATTTTGCTTTTGGGCGGGCGGGCTTTGATTACTTTCCTGACAACCGGAACACTTTCACTATTGCCGGCGTAATTGTAGGAGGTAAGTTTAACAACATAGATCTTCTCGACATAAGAAGAGATAGTAATTATGTATCCTATACCACGAATGATAATGGTATAAGAAATACAAATGGAAATTTTACTTTCAATAATTATGGAAGCATCTTTAGTTACAAGCACAATTTTGCAAAGCCAAATAAAGATATTACTGCAGATGTAAATTATAATTATAGCAAGAATTCAAATAACAGTGAATTTTCTACGCAATATTTTAATAATGATAACTCGCCAAAGACGCCCATACTTCAACAGAAAATAACAGGCGGTGGCACAACAAAATATTTTACGGCACAAACAGATTATTCTGATCCCCTCACAGATAAAATAAAACTTGAAGCCGGCTTAAGAGGATCTGTGAGAAATTACAGCAGCTTTAATAGAAACTTTTTTTATAATCCTTTAGCAGCCAAATACGAAACCATACCGGGCATTGACAGCAAGTATGAATTCAAAGACCAGGTATATGCAGCGTACACAACATTCTCCCAGAAAATAAATAATTTTACCTACCAGTTAGGCGGTCGTCTTGAAAGTTCAAAATACACGGGCAAGCTTGTTGATTCCAACCAGGTCTTTAAAAATTCTTATCCATTTAGTTTTTTTCCAAGCGTGTTTTTAACCCAGAAGCTTAATGACAAACAAGATCTCCAGTTGAATTATTCCCGTAAAATAAACAGGCCGAATTTTTTTCAACTGATTCCATATTATGATTATTCAGATTCGCTTAATATAAGCCGTGGCAACCCTGACCTTGTTCCTGAATTCACTAATTTATTTGAATTGTCTTATAATGTAAATTTCAAAAATGGCAATAACATAATAGCGACTGCTTACTACCGGCAAACTGATAACCTTATTACGCGTTTTCAATACAGGGACAAAAATCCGAACCCAACAAAAATGGATTCAATTTTTATAACATCATTCGCTAATGCTAACAGCTCAAGTGCTTATGGCCTGGAGGTAACCGCTTCTAATAAAATTGCTGATTGGTGGAGCCTGACATCAAATGTGAATGTATATAATTCAACAATAAATGGTAACAATCTCGAAAGCGATCTCAGCAACCAAAAAGTAAGCTGGTTTGGAAAACTCAACAATACTTTTAAATTACCTAAAAATATTTCGATCCAACTAACGGGAGACTATACAAGTAAAACTATTTTGCCGCCCAATAGAAGTGGCGGTGGTGGCGGAAGATTTTTTGGTGGTGGAAATCTTTCTACAGCTAATGGATATACTGATCCCGTTTATGGAATTGATATCGCCATAAAAAAAGATTTTCTTAAAGATAAAGCGGCTTCTGTTTCTCTAAGCATGAATGATATTTTCAGGACAAAAGTTTACCGCACATTTTCTACTTCCAACTTTTCAAAAACAATTTATTCAACCCAGGAAAATGAACGCTTAAGAGACCCACAAATGGTTAGGCTTAACTTTAACTGGCGTTTTGGTAAATTTGATGTTTCATTATTCAAGCGTAAAAATTTAAAAGGCGAGCAGGAAGGAATGCAAAACGGAATGCAGGGAGTATCCCAGTAAACATTATTTTTACAATTACAAAGCTGAACTGAAAGTAACAACTGACTTTTGGTTCAGCTTTTGTATTAACATAGGATATAAAAGCATTTTAAATTTATTTTAAAACCCAAAAAATTAAAGTCATGAAAAAGATCTTTAGCCAACAGTTTTACTACTTTTTATTTTCGTGTATCGTTTTGAGTCTGTATAATGTGATCGCTTTTGCGCAGGATAGCACCAGCAGCAGTTCTACTACAACAACCAGCACGACTCAACAAACTACTACAATTCAACCCTGGGTGTGGGTTGTCGGAGGTATTGTTCTTCTAATAATTATAATTGCACTTGTAAGAGGCAACAGTGGTGGTGGTGGCGGCTCGGCTCACACCGATAAGGTTACTTACACTAAAACAACGAGCAGCGGTGACAATCCATAAAAATTTTTAATAATTTTATTACTGATGACTGACAAGTGTCGGTCATTTTTTTTGAAAATTACCAACGTCACTTAATAATAGGGTGCGATTTTCAAACAGGAATATCTATACTGAACAACTTCAAAAATAATTTACTGTTATCTTTGCGCACTTTAAAATAAAATGTGACTTTAAAAAAAGATTTACAGGTATTATCAATAATAAAAAATTTATATTAAATGGCATTACGTGCAGGAATCGTGGGATTACCCAATGTGGGAAAATCAACTTTATTTAATGCAGTGAGCAACAGTGCAAAGGCGCAGGCAAGCAACTATCGCTTTTGTACCATTGAGCCTAATATAGGTCTTGTAAATGTTCCCGACCCAAGATTGGAAGCCCTTGCAGCGCTCGTAAAACCTGACAGGATAGTACCCACGCAAATAGAAATTGTAGATATAGCGGGCCTTGTTAAAGGAGCGAGTAAAGGAGAAGGATTAGGAAATAAGTTCCTGGCAAACATACGTGAAGTAGATGCTATCATTCATGTGGTACGTTGCTTTGAAGATGAAAATGTACTGAGAGACGAAGGGCCAATAAATCCTATCAGTGATAAAGAAATAATTGAAACAGAATTACAGTTAAAAGATCTTGATAGCGTAGAAAGAAAAATGGCAAGAGTTGAAAAAATGCTGAAGACAGGGGATGCTAAAGTGAAATTGGAGTATGAAATCTTGGTTAAATGCAAACAACATTTAGATAAAGGAAAAAACATTCTTTCGCTCAATTTATCAAAAGAAGAAAAATTAGCGATAGCCGACAATTTTTTATTAACTGACAAACCTGTTCTATATGTCGCTAATGTAGATGAAGCGTCTATGCACACAGGTAATAAATATTCTGATAAGCTTGTGGAAGTAGCAAAGGCCGAAAATGCGCAGGTAATTATTATGACCAATGCAATTGAAGCGCAGATCGCCGAATTTGAAAATCCAGAAGACAAGCAAATGTTTATGGAAGAATATAAAATGGAAGAACCTGCGTTAGACCGTTTAATTCATTCAGCGTACAAGCTGCTGGATCTTTTAACTTACTTTACAGCAGGCGTGCAGGAAGTAAGGGCGTGGACCATTCATCATGGCTGGAAAGCGCCACAGGCCGCCAGTGTAATTCA
>JBDTMP010000108.1:0-5711 GCA_039934215.1 Ginsengibacter sp. | reverse complement strand
ATTTAAATAAAAATATACTGTATGGGTAACCAGCAAGCTAAATTCAGAAAAATTTATTTACTGATTTTAGCATTAACAGGATGGTTTGCTCTGATAGGCCAGTTGTATATTATTATTCAGAACCGAACTGCTTCGATACCTGGAACTATAATCCGGTATTTTAGTTTTTTTACGATACTTACTAATCTCCTGGTTGCTATTTGTTCAACTATTCTTTTGCTAAATAGAAAAAATAGATGGCTCAAGTTCTTCTCAGGGCTCAAAAATATAACTGCCATTACCGTTTACATTACTGTGGTGGGCCTTGTGTACAATGTAATTTTAAGATTTTTATGGAGCCCGGTGGGTTTTCAATTTTTGATTGATGAATTGCTGCACACAATCATCCCGGTTTTGTTTATTTTGTTTTGGATACTGTTTGTTCCTAAAGCCGGATTAAAGGCGAAGGATATTTTACCATGGCTTCTTTTCCCTTTTCTATATGTTATTTATATATTAATAAGAGGGGCCTTCACGGGGCTTTACCCTTACCCGTTTATAGATGTAAAAGAACTTGGCTACAGTAAGGTCTTATTGAACAGTGGTTTTTTAGTTATTGTATTCGTAGTATTTTCATTATTGTATGTAGCAATAGATAAATTTTTTAAGAGCAGTTCAGATTTTAAAATAGCTATGTAACTATTTCTTCTTTGATTCCCATAAAATATACCTGATAAAAATTTGAAGTGTGCTATTTTTTTCTTCCTGTTTTTTCCCACCGGGAAATTGAAATTTTATGTATGGTATGACTGGGAAGAAACTTAATTCAGATTTTCAATTCCTATTTCTCACCCCTTCGATAAATTTTTCAATTCCTTTTCTTATTTCAGTCGAACTGCTGTTGTGATTATTTACAAGGGTCGAAAAAATAAGCAGCTTATTCTTTTTGGTATAAAGAAAACCACTCAGGGCCACCACACCGGAAAGCGTTCCTGTTTTAGCATAAATAAATCCACTATCAGCTTTGTAATAATTTTTAATAGTCCCGGTTCCTCCGGTGGCAAGTATATTTTTAATACGATCCATTCCAAATTCATTTTTTATCTTATTCAGGATTGTTACAAAATCCTGCGGAGAAAAAAGATTGTAGTGGCTTAAGCCGGATCCATCAACCCAGTTGGGCTTTTGCGGCAGGTCTTTAAAATCTGTTTTTAATAATGTGTCAATGATCTTTTCATCATTCATTACGCCTAATAATTTATTGCTTACCATCAATAAAGTTTGTTCTGCAAAAAAATTATCACTTCGATGCATCAGGGGCTTAAGCATCGAATCGGTAGGTTGCGAATACAATACTTTTTCATTTGCATTTTTAAGTTCATGCAGGCTGCTGTCTTTTAAAATAATTTTATGTAAAGTGTCGCTCAATAAATTTATCAGTACAGAATCATTGCCGGTGTAAAAAGGCGTTTCTGTATAATGTTCTTCGGGGTTGTTTTTTGTTACCCAAAACTTATTTTCAGAAATATTGCGATGTACTTCACCGGGAAATAATTTCAGGTTTACGCCGGTGGCGGTATGCACCGAATTTTTAAAATATGTAGGCGACACGATCAAATTATTTAGTCTTCCACTAAGTTTGAGAATATTTCCATATATCGGCATCGCACTTCTTTCTGCTGCGTAATAATCATTATAATCATCCCATGACCATCCGCTGCCCCATCTTTCCTCCTGCCAGCCCGCTGTACTCACCATAACTTGCTTTTTAGAATTCTTCAGAAAATCAAAGATTCTTTGTTTAGAAAAATCCGGATGCAGAAAAGTGGGATCACCCGCCGGGGCCACAAACAATATATCATCATTTTCTCTATAATATAATCCTGCCAGGCTATCTCCGAGATATTTCATACCGGCATAACATGTCGCCAGTTTTGTGTTACTTGCCGGCACGAAATATTTATCACCTTGTAAATTGTACCAATACCTGCCCGTCGCTGGTTCATAAATACTTATGCCGGTGTGGGCGGAAATGAATGCAGGATTGCGTAATAAATCATTTTTTACAAGGCGGTTTATTTGTTTTGTCGCAGAACATCCCGCAAGAAAAAGGTTGAGAATAAGAATTGATCCTAAAATATTTTTTGCCATAGTTTTCAAATTAAAAGAAATTCTGCCATTAAATTAATTCTGTTTTAAAAAATATATTGCAAGAGAATATCACCAAATTAATAATAAGTTAATCCCTCTCCACAATAGACAGGTCGTCCAAAAGACTCCTATGGAGAAGTGAAGCCATTCTTTTCAATTTAGTAACTTTGCCATCCTGTCATTTTGGCTATGAAAAGATTTCTGCATCAATTTTGACAAGAATACATTTTCAATAAAACTTTCATTTAATCAGAACTATATATGTCAGGCCTTCTTTCAAAATTATTTGGTGGTAATAAAAGTGAAAAAGATGTAAAAGTTATTACGCCTTATGTGGCAAAAATCAATGCATTTTTTGACCAATACCAATCCCTTTCTAACGATGACCTGCGTGATAAGACCGTAGAATTTAAGCAGCGTATAAAAGAATATCTCGCTGAAACGGATAATGAAATTAATTCCAAAAAAACAGAGGCTGAATCGCTGGAGTCTTCAGATATTGATGGCCGTGACCATATTTACCAGGAAGTAGATACCATGATTAAGGGAAGGGATAAAAAAATCGAAGAGATTCTTCTTGATATTCTGCCGGAAGCATTTGCCGTTGTTAAGGAAACAGCACGCCGTTTTAAGGAAAATAAAGAGTTAAGATCTACTGCCACGGAACTGGATAAAACTTTCAGCATTACAAAAAAATACATAAGGATAGAAGACAATAAAGCCATTTATCAAAATACATGGCCAGCCGGCGGTAGCGAAATCACGTGGAATATGGTGCATTACGATGTTCAGCTTATCGGTGGTATTGTTTTGCACCAGGGGAAAATTGCTGAGATGGCCACCGGTGAAGGTAAAACGCTGGTTTCTACATTGCCGGCTTACCTCAATGCTTTGGCAGGGGAAGGCGTTCATATAGTAACGGTTAACGACTATCTCGCCCGCCGCGATAGTGAGTGGAACGGAACTTTGTTTGAATGGCTGGGTCTTACTGTTGATTGTATTGATAAGCATGAGCCCAACAGCGATGACCGCCGTAAAGCTTACAACAGCGATATTGTCTATGGTACAAATAATGAATTTGGTTTTGATTACCTGCGGGATAATATGGTGCACACTCCTGATGAAATGGTACAACGCAAGCATCATTTTGCTATGGTAGATGAGGTGGATAGTGTTTTGATTGATGATGCCAGAACGCCGTTAATTATTTCAGGGCCCATACCAAGGGGAGATAAGCAGGAGTTTGACCAGATGAAGCCCCGGGTTGAAAGAATTGTGGAGGCGCAAAAAAAAGTAACCAGTAGTTTTTTAATCGAAGCGAAGAAAAAAATTAATGAGGGAAATGATGATCCAAAAGATGGGGGCCTTGCTCTCTTCCGTGCACATCGCGGCCTTCCTAAAAATGGAGCGCTGATTAAATATTTAAGTGAGCCGGGTATGCGGGTAAAACTTCAAAAAACTGAAAACTATTACCTCGCCGACCAGCAGAAAAATATGCCGAAGGTTGATGATGAATTGTACTTCCATATTGATGAAAAAAACAACCAGGTAGAGCTTACGGACAACGGAATTGCGTTAATAACAAAATCAGGGGAAGACCCTGAATTTTTTATTCTTCCGGATATAGGTGTTAAACTTTCGGAAATTGAAAAAAGCGATTTAAGCGCTGACGAAAAGCTTCACCAGAAAGAAACTTTATTAAATGAATATTCAATAAAAGCCGAAAGGATACATACCGTTCAGCAGTTATTAAAAGCTTATACTCTTTTTGAAAATGATGTGGAATATGTTGTAATTGAGGGACAGGTAAAAATAGTAGATGAACAGACAGGTCGTATTATGGAAGGCCGCCGTTATTCTGATGGCTTGCACCAGGCTATTGAGGCTAAAGAAAATGTAAAGATTGAAAGTGCCACGCAAACCTATGCAACAATTACCCTGCAGAACTTTTTCAGGATGTATCATAAGCTGGCCGGCATGACTGGAACTGCCGAAACTGAAGCAGCAGAATTCTGGGATATTTATAAGCTTGATGTTGTTTCTATTCCAACCAATGTTCGCGTAATAAGAAATGATACCCAGGATCTTGTATATAAAACGAAACGTGAAAAGCTAAAAGCAGTAATTGAGGAAGTAGAAAAAATGCGTGAAGCCGGGAGGCCGATTCTTGTCGGTACTACTTCAGTTGAAGTAAGTGAATTACTCAGCAGGATGATGAAGCAAAAGGGCGTTCCACATAATGTATTAAATGCAAAACAACACGCCAGGGAAGCGCAGGTAGTTGCGGAAGCAGGTCTTTCAGGAGCGGTAACAATTGCTACCAATATGGCTGGTCGTGGTACAGATATAAAACTTGGCGCGGGTGTAAAAGAAGCCGGAGGACTTGCAATATTAGGTACTGAGCGGCATGAAAGCCGTCGCGTGGACCGGCAGCTTCGGGGCCGTGCAGGAAGACAGGGTGACCCTGGTACTTCACAGTTTTTTGTTTCTCTCGAAGATGATCTTATGCGCATGTTTGGCAGTGAAAGAATTGCTTCCCTAATGGACAGGATGGGTTATAAAGAGGGCGAAGTGATCCAGCACAGTATGATTTCTAAAAGCATTGAGCGGGCGCAGAAGAAAGTAGAAGAAAATAATTTTGGAATAAGAAAAAGATTACTTGAGTATGATGACGTAATGAATAAGCAGCGTACAGTAATTTACGGAAGACGCAACCATGCTTTGTTTGGAGAACGATTGGCACTTGATCTTGATAATGCATTTTATTCAGTAGCTGAGGGTATTATTATTTCTTTCAAAGAGATTAGTGATCATGACGAGTTTAAGCTTGCTGTGATTATGAACTTTGGTATTGACACTGATATTACGGCGGAAGAGCTCGATAAAGTTGACACAGCTACACTTTCAAACAGGCTCTATTATGAGGCGAAGGATCATTACAACTACAAGAATAAGATGATGAATGAGCAAACACTCCCTGTAATTAAAAACATCCGGAAAGAACAAGGCTCTCACATTGAAAACGTTGCCGTTCCATTTACTGATGGAAAGAAAGTAATGCAGGCCGTAGCGAATCTTGATAAAACAATCGCAACCAATGGCGCAGAATTGACCAACGCTTTGGAACGTAATATCACACTGGCTTTGATAGATGATGAATGGAAAGAGCATCTTCGTGCAATGGACGACCTTAGGCACAGTGTTCAAACCGCCGGGTATGAGCAAAAAGACCCTTTGGTAATTTATAAGATTGAAGCGTTTAACGCATTCAAGCAAATGGATGACCAGGTGAATAAAGATATTGTAAGCTTTTTGGCGCATTGCAGTATCCCTGTTGAACAAAACCAGGCAGGAAGAATACAGGAAGAAAAAAGGCGCAAAACCGATATGAGTAAAATGCGCCAGCGCAAAGAAGAATTTGCAGGAGCAGGAGCCGGTGGCCCAGAATATCTTTCACAGGAAAATGAGTACAACGATCCCTCAGAAAATATTAAACAGGAACCAATAAAAGTAGGTCCTAAGATAGGGCGTAACGATCCCTGTCCATGTGGCAGCGGTAAGAAATATAAGCAATGCCATGG
>JBDTMP010000107.1:0-4708 GCA_039934215.1 Ginsengibacter sp. | reverse complement strand
TAAGCTGCGCCAATCCTTTTTTAATTCTTTTGAAACCTTCCTCGATATTTTCAATATTATTTGCAAATGAAATTCTTATGCAGTCCGGTTCACCGAAAGCATCTCCTGTTACAGTGGATACGTGTGCATTGTTTAAAAGGAACATGCAAAGGTCGCTGGCATTATTGATAACTTCATCACCTGCTTTTTTGCCAAAATAGCTTTTTACTTCCGGGAAAATATAGAAAGCTCCGTCGGGCTCCGTGCAAGTGAGTCCGGGTAATTCCGTTAATAATTTTAATACAAGTTCTTTACGGGCTTTAAATTTTTTTACCATTTCAATGGTTTCTGTAAGCGGTGCATCCAGTGCTGTAATAGCGGCCCTTTGAGCTATGGAGTTTGTGCCACTTGTAAATTGACCCTGTATTTTTTCACAGCCTTTCACGATCTCTACATTAGCCGCGATGTATCCCAGTCTCCACCCGGTCATCGCAAAACCTTTGCTTAGGCCATTCAACACGATCACCCTGTCTTTTATAAAATCAAACTGAGCGATACTCTGGTGGCCACCTCCGCCATCATGCGCATAGTTTATGTATTCATATATCTCGTCGCTTATTATAAAAACACCGGGATATTTTTCAAAAACCTTTGCCAGTTTCTCCAATTCATCTTTCGTGTACACGGCGCCGGTAGGGTTGGATGGCGAAGAAAAAATAAACAATTTTGTTTTGGGCGTTATCGCGTCTTCAAGTTGTTCAGGCGTGATTTTAAATCCTGCCTCCGGTGTGGTGTGAATGAATACAACCTTACCTCTTGCAAACCTTACAATTTCTGAATAAGTAACCCAATATGGAGTAGGTATTATTACCTCATCGTCATCATCCACTATACATAAAACCGTATTGGCAAGGCTTTGTTTCGCTCCCGTGCTTACTATAATTTGCTGAGGCGTGTAGTCGAGGTCATTATCTCTCTTAAGCTTTCTGCAAATTGCTTCCCGTAGCTCCAGGTAACCCGGCACAGGAGTGTAATGGCTCCAGTTTTCATCTATAGCTCTCCTGGCCGCATCCTTAATATGTTCAGGAGTATTAAAATCGGGTTCGCCAAGACTGAGATCCACAATGTCAATTCCTTTGGCCCTCAATTCGCGGCCAAGCTTTGCCATTTTTAAAGTTTCCGGTTCATTAAATCTTGATAAGAGAGAAGAAAGTTGCATGATATTTTTTGTTTAAGCGGTGCAAAAATAAGTGTTAGATGAATTGCACACAAAATACTTCTTAACAAAAAGATGGTAAACCAGGTTGGAAAAATTGTGACTTTACATGGAATAAAATAAACAAAATGATTTAATACCTGTGACCAGGTTTAACCATTTCAGGATATTCCTTTTGAAAATGTTTTATTTCCGGAATTGAAACATGCTGAACATATCCCTGGTCAGGATTGTGCGCAATATAGTCCTGGTGATAGCCTTCAGCCTCCCAGAACTTTTTCAATGGCATAACCTGTGCGGCTATCGGAGCTTTATATTTCCCGGATGCACTCATTTTTTTTATGTAGTATTCGATCTGCTTTTTTTCTGAATCATTATTGTAGAAAGCAATGGATCGGTATTGTGTGCCCATATCGGGTCCCTGGCCATTCACCTGTGTAGGATCTTGCCCTGCAAAATAAACTTTTAATAAATTGTCATAAGAAATTTCAGATGGGTCATAATACACCATTACACTTTCAGCATGCCCGGTATTACCGGTTTCAATCGATTCATAACTGGGGTTCTGCGTATGACCGCCAGCATAGCCTGATATAGCTTCTTTTACACCTTTTACACTTTCGAATAAAGCCTCTTCATGCCAAAAGCATCCTGCAGCAAAAACAGCTTTGCTATATTTTGCAAGATCTTTATCTGAATATTTTACAATTTCTTTATTCGATTTTTGTTGCGAACAGGATGTATATCCTGCGATCATAAGTGTGCTGACAAAAAGAGTAATTAAAAGTTTCATATTTCGGTTTTCCAAATTTACGTGTAAAATAAAAAGAGAGATGTTAAAGGAAAGTGAGAACACATTTATCAGTTTTCTAAATTGCTCCTGAAAAAAACTTTAAATCTTACATTTGCGTTTTCAATGCCCGATAGTATAACGGTAGTACAGCAGATTCTGATTCTGCTTGTCTTGGTTCGAATCCAGGTCGGGTAACTAAAGTGGACAAAATCGAAAATAGATTCGGTTTGTTCATTTCAATTTCGCTAAAACCCTCTCCCAGCAAGCAGTAGCTTCGAAAATTACAACAAAGGTTAAAACCGGGCAATCCCGGTAACGGTGTATAAAAACGAAGGATCAGCATTCATCGTTATTTTAAAATTATATAGGCACCGTTAACAACAACATTTTTCAATTTGTATAACTATTTAGATCTTAAAAACTTTCTTACTGTTAAACCATCAGCGATGTTTACCCGCCGGGTTGATGACCTTATAATTGAGGATTAAAAATTGAACATTAAAAATTTTCTCCGTTGAACTAAATAGTCAATGTTCAATTTAAAGAACAAACAACATTAGATAACCTGGAAACCATACGCATAAGGATCATCATCGTCGATCTTAATAGTGTTATAACCATATACAATGGCCCACCCTTCTATGCTGGGAATAATAGCGGGTTTTCCTGTCCCGAAAGCATCCGGGATTTCTTCTTCTATCCGCCCGATAAACTGGGAACCGATAATACTTTCGTGTATAAACTCTTCTCCTTTTTTCAATTTACCTTTTGCATACCATTGTGCCATGCGTGCCGAGGTACCCGTGCCGCAAGGAGAACGATCTATTGCTTTATCGCCATAAAACACAGCGTTTCTTGCAGAAGCCGCTGGTGAAATAGTTTTGCCCGTCCATAGCAAATGGCTCAATCCTTTAATATGCTCATTTTCGGGATGCACAAATGAATACTTCTCATTCAACCGCTCACGACATATACGGCTCCAGGATATCAGCTGGTCAGCTTTATAATTTTCAAGACCAGAAAAATTTTCTTGCGGATCTACGATTGCGTAAAAATTTCCTCCATACGCTACATCCACTTTTATTTTACCCAAGTCAGGACATTCCACTTCAAGATTTTCCGCAGCCAAAAATGATTTTACATTGGTAAGTTTAACAGATTTTACTTTAGTCCTGAGCGACGTCGAAGCAGCTTCCTGTTTATATTCTACCAATACCAATCCGGCCGGGGTTTCCAGTCTTAGTTTGCCGGGTACCCTGGGTGTTATCAACCCTTCCTCGATGGCAATAGTCACCGTTCCAATCGTACCATGGCCACACATGGGCAAGCAACCACTTGTTTCTATAAATAATACGCCAACATCATTCTGTTCATCCTGCGGCGGATATAAAATACTGCCGCTCATCATATCATGGCCACGGGGTTCAAACATCAATCCTTTACGTATCCAGTCATATTCTTTTAAAAAGTGTAACCGCTTTTCCATCATGTTATCGCCTTTCAAAAAGGGACCACCACCGGCTACCACCCTTACAGGGTTGCCGCAAGTATGCGCATCTATACAAAAAAAAGTTTTTGAAGCCACTTAAAAATTTGTTTATGTTTTAGATCAGATGTCTGAAGGAATGTGTTGCTTTATCAGCAACAGTTTTTATTTCTTCTATAGTTGCAGCAAACAAATTCCCCCGTCAGGTCGTCCGTGGTAACCGAACTAAATGCTTTCAGCATTATTTTTTCTTTCCTGTTTTCTGCAAACCTGCCAGGTTGTATTCATTAAACATTCACCAATGATTGCAATTTCAAATAATCGGGCAAGGCAGGCCTTGTAGCGATTGCCTTGTTGATTGTAGCCAATACAGTTTTTCTTTCTTCGCCTTCAATAACCAGGCGTGGCGCTCTTACATATTCAGTAGAGATTCCTGTTTGTGTAGCGGCCAGCTTAATATACTGCACCAACCTTGGATGAATATCCAATTCAAGTACAGGCAAAAACCACCTGTAAATATCCAACGCTTCTTTGTACCTGCCGGCTTTCACCAATTTGTAAATAGCTACTGTTTCTTTGGGAAAGGCATCCACAAGGCCGCCTACAATTCCATCCGCACCCAGCATCAATTCTTCCATTACCAATGTATCTACGCCGCAAAACAATTTATACCTATCGCCAAAACGATTGCGCATACGGGTTATATTCGTTACGTCGCGTGTAGATTCTTTAACAGCTTCGATAGAAGAACATTTCGCCAGTTCATCGAACATATCCAAAGTCACTTCTATTTTATAATCCACCGGGTTGTTATAAACCATAACCGGCAACGATGTATTAGCCGCAATGGTTTTAAAATATTCAACGGTTTCCCTGTCATCAGCTTTGTATCGCATTGGCGGAAGTATCATCAAACCATCAGCACCATTTTTTTCAGCCTCCTGCGCCAGCTTCACTGCCACTTTGGTAGCCTGTTCCGCTATTGTAACTATAGCCGGGATTTTTCCTTGCAAAATTTCAACTGAATAAATAAGTAGCCGGATCTTTTCTTCAGCGTCAAGTGTACTGCCTTCGCCTAAAGAGCCGGCCAGTATAATACCTTCTATACCTGCTTCCAGTTGTGCATTTACGTTTTTTTCAAACATGTCAAAGTCAAGCTTATCATCTCCGGTGAAAGGTGTAAGCATGGCAGGGAAAACGCCTTCCCATTTAATTTTATTCATAATCCAAATTT
>JBDTMP010000106.1:0-5284 GCA_039934215.1 Ginsengibacter sp. | reverse complement strand
CAGCTTCTAAGTTTATCGAATAACCTTTTGTATCCGCAAATGATCTTGCATAATATTATATTCTTTCATTGCACATGACTACCTGTAACCATTACATGTGGGGATTACACTCCAGCAACATTTACATCCATCATTGAACAAAATTTTGAATCGTCACAGTTTCTTTCTCTTTTATCTAAAAAAATTTGTAAATCTCTATAACTAATTCTAAATATGTATTTTTGGCGCTTTTAAAATAATAATAAGACAACCAACAGGAAATTTATTTTGATGTCGCAGAGAAAAGTAACAAAAATAGGAGTTCTTACATCAGGTGGCGATGCACCGGGAATGAATGCGGCAATAAGAGCCGTAGTACGCACGGGAATTTATAACGGAATGGATGTTTATGGTATCGTAAGAGGATACCAGGGCATGATAGATGGCGATATATATAAAATGGAAAGCAAGAGCGTCGCAAACATTATTCAACGTGGAGGCACTATTTTAAAAACAGCGAGGTGCAAAGAATTTTTTACTTATGAAGGCCGCGAGAAAGCTTATGAGCATTTAAAAAAACTCGGCATCAACGGGCTGGTTATTATCGGCGGCGATGGATCTTTCAGGGGCGCTCAAATATTCAGTAACGAATTTGATATACCCTGTATCGGGTTGCCGGGCACTATTGATAAAGATATTTCGGGTACCGATTTTACCATTGGTTTTGATACCGCCGTGAACACTGCGGTAGAAGCGATTGATAAAGTAAGAGACACCGCCGATGCGCATGACCGGCTTTTTATTATCGAGGTAATGGGTCGCGATTCAGGGTATATCGCTTTGCACAGTGGCATTGCCACAGGCGCTGAAAATATTTTAATTCCTGAAAGAAGAACGGATATAGAAGATGTAATAAACGCACTTGCTGAAAAGCATGGCAGAAAGAAATTAGTAAATATAATAGTGGTAGCCGAAGGCGAAGAATTTGGCGCTAATGAGCTTTCAAAAATAATTATTGAGAGGATGCCCGATCAGGAAGTAAGGGTTTGTATTCTTGGCCATATTCAAAGAGGTGGTGCGCCTACATGCCTTGACAGGCTTATTGCGAGCCGCATGGGATATGCAGCGGTTGAGTGCCTGATGGAAGAAAGATTTAATGTGTTTGTAGGTATTGTAAACAACCGCATGCACTATATTCCCCTAAATGAAGCTGTAAAAAAGAAACAAAAAATAGGTGAGGACTGGATGAAGATCGTGCGTATTTTATCAAGTTAAAATCTTCATGGCCATAAATGTATTTTTTTAAGCTATACCCTTTCCATATCACGCTCACTACGAATCCAGGTATAAAAAATTCATAAACTGAAATTAGTTACATGTCAAAAAATATAAAAAAATACTCGCAACCGGGAATGGATAAAAAAGCGGGCATGGATCACCTGACAAAGCGTACTAAAATAGTGGCGACAGTAGGCCCGGCGTGCGAAACCTTTGATGCGATGGTTAAACTGGTTGAAGCGGGTGTAAATGTTTTCAGGCTTAACTTTTCTCATGGCACACATGAAAACAAAGCAACTATCATTCAAAATATTCGTAAAATAAATAAAACGCTTCCTTACAATATCGCAATTCTTGCAGACCTGCAGGGCCCGAAATTGCGTGTGGGTGAAATTGAAAATAATGCTCTTGAAATCAAGCCGGGTGATATACTCACATTTACCAATACCAAATGCGTCGGCACCAGGGAAAAAATTTATGTGAGCTATCCCAACCTGCACAACGATGTCGTAATAGGGAATATCATCATGATTGATGATGGAAAGCTTGAAGTAAGAGTGAAAAAAATTTTACCTAATAATGATGTACAGGTTGTGGTAGTAATGGGAGGAATTCTTTCATCTAAAAAGGGGCTAAACCTTCCTGATACAAAAATTTCATTACCTGCTCTTACAGAAAAAGACCTTGATGACCTGGAATTTATTCTTACTCAAAATGTTGACTGGATCGCCCTTTCTTTTGTGAGGGAAGTGAAAGATATTATGGGGCTTAAAGACATTTTAAAAGCAAGAAACAGTAAAGCTAAAGTTATTGCCAAGATTGAAAAGCCAGAAGCAGTAACCAACATAAGAGATATTATTATTGAAAGCGATGGCATCATGATTGCCCGCGGCGACCTCGGCGTGGAATTACCAATAGAAAAAGTTCCGTTGATTCAAAAAGAAATCATCCGCAAATGTATGCACCGTGCGAAGCCGGTAATAGTTGCCACTCAAATGATGGAGAGCATGATCGACAGGGTAAAGCCCAACCGGAGCGAAATCACTGATGTGGCCAATGCCGTACTGGAGGGAGCCGATGCATTGATGCTGAGTGGTGAGACAGCTACGGGTGACCATCCAACTCTTGTAATCGAAACCATGACTAAGATTATTCTTGAAATAGAAAAAACAGCTTACGACTATAACAGGGATGATATTCTTGCCCCGCAACCGCATTCTCCTTCTTTTTTAAGTGACGCCCTTTGCTACAGCGCCTGCAAGCTGGCCGCTGATGTAAAAGCTGATGCACTTATTGGAATGACCCAAAGTGGTTACACGGGTTTCATGCTAAGCAGTTACAGGCCAAAATCTTTTTTATACATTTTCAGTAAAGAAAGTTCTCTTATCAATCAATTAAGCCTGAGCTGGGGCGTGCGTGCCATTTTTTATGATGAAGAAGAAAGCCTCGATGATATTTTCTTCGACCAGTTGGGTATTTTGGAAGCGAGAGGATTTCTTAAAAAAGGTAATATTGTGGTCAATACCGGCAGCACTCCCGTAAATCTTCACCTGCCTACCAACGTTCTTAAAGTAACAAAGATTAGTGATTGATTTCTCACTAATCTTTTATGTAATTAAATAAAGCAACAAAAACGGCTTACCAGGCACAAACAATTATTCCGGCAAGAATATTTCCCAGAACATTGTAGAGGCCATTGATAAGGTGTAGTCCTAAAGGCCTTTTTTCATATACATAAGAAATGTGTACGGCTGTTGCAGCGAAACAAATGCCGGTAAGAAGGCCAAGTTTTAATCCTCCACTCCATCCAAAAATTCCGAAGCGATGCGCAAGTATCGAAAGGCCCAGGGAGCATACTAACATCAGTATTAGTGATAGAATCATAATTTGAGCAGATCCCTTTTTTGCATCAGGCGCATTCATGACGGCAGCGTTATAAGCTTGCCATTTTTTTCCAAAAAGTGCGCTGTACCATATGGCTCCAAGAAAAAAATAAGCAAGGCCGCCTACTAATACCGCAATCCAGTTAATGTGACTTAAGATTTCTGTATTCATGTTATGTTGTTTTGGTAAAGAATAATTTTTAGAAAAATAGTGAATTTTTTATGGATATACAACTATGGGTAAACGAAAATAGTGTTCTTCACCATACCGTGGTGCTGTTGCAAAAAAGTTAATGCAACCATTTGTAATTGTGAACTATAAATTTTCGGTAGCTTACCTTGCAATGGTTGATTAAATTTAAATTTCTAAATATTTCTTCCATGAAAAAAAATTCATTTTTATTCATCCTGCTTTCTTTCTCTTTTGCGGCATATGCTCAAAATGCAGATAGTATATGGATAGTCAATAACTATATAAAGGTAGAAAAATCCATTCCTATGCGTGATGGAATAAAATTATTTACCGCCATATATATTCCTAAAGATAAAACGGAGAAGCACCCCACACTTATTAAAAGAACACCCTATTCATGTACACCTTATGGAGAAAATAATTTTAATGATTTTTGGAATAGTTATCAAAATGAATATTTCAAAGAAGGATATATAATGGTTATCCAGGATGTACGCGGAAGATGGATGAGTGAAGGCAAATTTGAAGATGTTCGCCCATTTAATGCAAAAAAAACATCTACAGAAATTGATGAGGCAAGTGATTCGTACGATACGATTGACTGGCTTATAAAAAATATTGAAAATAACAATGGCAATGCCGGAGTATTTGGAATTTCATATCCCGGATTTTATTCCACGATGGCGGCGGCAAGTAATCATCCTGCATTAAAAGCCGTTAGCCCGCAGGCACCAGTTACCAATTGGTTTATCGGTGATGATTTTCATCACAAGGGTGCATTTTTTGTAATGGATGCGTTTGATTTTTATTCCGCATTGGGTTCGGGCTTTGGTCAGCCGCATCCTGCCCCTACACCGTTTCATGCACGTTCTGTTGGTTATCCGGATCATGATAATTATAAATTTTTTCTTGAAACCGGCGCCTTAAAGAACTTTTCAAAATATACGGGTGATACCATCGCGTTTTGGAAAGACCTTATGTCGCATTCCAATTATGATGCGTGGTGGAAGGCACGTGATGCCCGTAATGCTACAATGAATTTAAAGCCTGCCATGTTATGGGTTGGTGGTTTATTTGATGCCGAAGATTGCTGGGGCGCATGGAATTCTTATAAAGCCGCGGAAAAAAATAATCCTGGTAAAGCTTTTAATAAAATTGTTGAAGGGCCGTGGTATCATGACCAATGGGCGAACCATGATGGAACTCACCATGGCAATATTCAATTTGGCTCAAATACGAGCGAATATTATCAGCAACATTTTGAAATTCCTTTCTTCAATTATTTCTTAAAAGGCAAAGGAGATATTTCTCAAATAGGTGAAGCAAATATTTTTATTACAGGTGCAAATGAATGGAAAACATTTTCACAATGGCCTCCTGAAAATGCACAGGATAAAATTTTATACCTGCAGCCGGGCAATAAATTAGGCTGGACAAAACCTGCGATTGCCAACAGCTTCAGCGCCTATACAAGTGATCCCACCAAACCGGTACCTTATGAAGAATTTGTGCATTTCAACCGCACGAGAACTTACATGTCCGATGACCAGCGCTTTGCTTCAAGACGGCCTGATGTATTGGTTTTTCAAACTGATACTTTAACGGATGCAGTAACAGTAACAGGCCCTGTGATCGCAGATATTATGACAAGCATATCAACAACTGATGCAGATTTTGTTGTAAAATTAATAGATGTTTTTCCGGGAAACTCAGGTTTCACCAATATTGATATTTATGCAGAAAACGATCCGGATAAAACTTACCCGATGGGTGGATATCAGATGCTTGTGCGTGCCGAAATTATGCGCGGGAAATTTCGAAATAGTTTTGAAAAACCTGAGCCTTTTATTCCGGGAAAAGTTACAGAGGTGAAATGGGAACTCCCTGATGTGGCGCATACTTTTTTAAAGGGGCATCGCATCATGGTTCAAATACAAAGCAGTTGGTTCCC
>JBDTMP010000105.1:0-1866 GCA_039934215.1 Ginsengibacter sp. | reverse complement strand
GATGATGTTGAAAAAATAAATTTCACAGGGGAATTACAGGTAATAAAATACATTTACCACGTTATTGAAGCAACCAACGGCCTTGGTAAAATTTCTTTCTCTAAAACGAAAGAGCCTAAAATGGGCGGCGCCAGGTTTACAGTAAGTCTGGGTATAATGCCGGATTATTCTTTCGATGGAAAGGGCGTAAAAGCGGATGCAATAATTGATGGAAAGATTGCGCAAAAAGCCGGCATACAGGCCGGCGATATTATTATTAAACTTGGCGACAATACTTTTTCTGATATATATTCCTATATGGACGTGCTGAGTAAATTCAAAAAAGGTGATGCAACAACGGTTACCGTTTTGAGAGGAAATGACCAGGTAACATTTGATATTATTTTTTAACTGAATTGTAATTTGCAATAGTGAAACTACGCATCGACAATAACGTAATGGTAGAAGAGTTTTTTGCAAACACACGATTACTCGGCATTGTAGCGCCTATTGAACACTACCGCTTTTGCTGGCATCTCAATCAAATGTTGAATTTTAATTTCAGAATTAACAATAACATTGAAATTCAGTTAAATAAAAAAGCGAGAAAATATTTTTTTCCGATATATGAATATGGAGAACAATCAGGAACTATAAAACATTATCTCTACAATAATGAGGACGACGGAGAGTATTTACTTCCTGAAGTTAAGCACCTGGATTTTCTATGGCTTATAAAAGATGATGTAATGCATGATGAAGAAATAAATGTTCTTATCAGTTCAATACGAACCATCCCGGCTGTACAATTGATAACTGAACTGACAAACGAAAAAATAAAAAATAAACAACATCTTATTTTTTAGTGGTCTGACGGTTTACGTCGCACCCCGTAATGAAATTATATAACCTTAAAAAATAAATTATCATGTGGAAGGAAAAAAATAATACGCTTTATAAAAAGTTTGATTTCAAAGATTTTTCAGAAGCTTTCGCTTTTATGTCAAGAGTAGCGCTGGCTGCTGAAAAAATGAATCACCATCCCAAATGGACCAATGAATACAGCAAGGTTGAAATTTGGTTGTCAACGCATGATGCAGGAGATATCGTAACAGAAAAAGATCATAAGCTTGCAGAAAAGATAGATAAGTTTTAGTGCTTCAATGTAGAATTATCGTGCTTTTCTTTCAGCCTTATAATTTTGCCAGATCCCAAAAAGGGAAGCAAACATCCATGCTGCTTCAAGAATAATAAACGGAGTATAATGTATCAGGTAGGAAGCCACTCCAGCCAACCCACTCCCAATAAAGTTCATGAACAGATAGGCCATTCCGTTTTTAGAAATCTTATTGGTAAGAATTAAAATAAAAGCCAACAATAAAATTGCTACGCCAATACTGCCAATCCAATCACTAAGATTCATTTTACTTTTTTATGCTGATTACCTTTTTTCCTTTAGCGATTAAAATACCAACTGGGGTTTTGAATTTTTCAAGTCCGTGTTTAATCATTAGATCTTTCACTTCATCAACGGCATTAGGCTCTACTGCAATCAATAAACCGCCGCTGGTTTGCGGATCAGCTAAGATTGATTTTTGAAATTCTGTAATGGATCCAATTTTTTCTCCATAACTATCCCAGTTCCTGTTTGTTCCACCAGGCACACAATTTTTATCAACATAATTTCTCAGGTCATTAGTTATTGCAGGTATTTTATCAAAATAAACGAGTGCGCTTAATCCACTTCCTTCAGCCATTTCCAGCAGATGGCCTAAAAAACCAAAGCCGGTAACATCAGTCATTGCATGCACTCCTTTTATTTTTCCAAACGATTCACCAATTTTATTTAGTTGCATCATTTGTTTTGCCGCAATTCCTTTATGTTCA
>JBDTMP010000104.1:0-2885 GCA_039934215.1 Ginsengibacter sp. | reverse complement strand
TTTAGCCATAGTGAAAAAGCATTGTTATGTGGAATGGTATTTTCATTTAATTTTTCAAGATAAAAAATTACATTTCCATCGCCGTCTTTAATTTTTAAATTGGTTGGTTTTTTACTAATGGTGTAGCTATCTTCAATCTTATCAATCGCTGAAAATGCATTGTGCAGATACTTGTTTTCAACATAATAATTCCACTTTACCGGTTTAAGGGTTACGATTTGATAATCCATACCATTCTTATCCCGGTATCTTATTTTATTTATTATATACCATCCATTTATCAGTTTTTGAAAGCTTGTACCATCGGGCTGATAAAGAATCGCTTCGTCAGGTTCTATTACCTGGGTATTCCAAAATATTAGTTGCTTTTCGTTGAATTGTAAAGCCCTGTAAATAAAAATGAAAAATTTTTTGTCGACAACACTTTGCAATTGTTCCTGATTATACTGCCCCTTTATCAACTTGTTTATAAGAATGGAATCCTTGTAAAACTTTGCAATATTTTTTTGCGTTTTTATAATATCCTTTTGAATCGTCTTTTGTACGGTGTTAGTGGTTGCAATACCACTCCAGTAATTATCAATGATAAAGGATATAGTTAGCACCCACGCCGCCGCTACCAGCAGAAATCCATTTCTTCCAAAAAAAGAATTTGTGTTTTTAAAAATCAAATTATTGTTTTTTGTTTTTTTATCTCGTTCCACATATCATCCATTTCTCTCAATGACATATCAACAAGATTTTTACCGTTGTTTTTTGCAATTTCTTCCATCTGTGTAAAACGCTTTATAAATTTTTTGTTGGTGATCTCTAGCGCATTCTCCGCATCAACATGTAAAAATCTCACATAATTAATTACAGAGAAAAAAAGATCGCCAGCCTCTTCTTCTATATTACCGGCATTGCCTGAATTCACAGCTTCGAGTAATTCATTTTTTTCTTCTTCTATTTTTCCCCACACCTCTTCTTTGGTATTCCATTCAAAGCCTACTTGTTTTGCTTTTTCCTGTAACCTCATTGCTTTTATCATTGCAGGCAACGACTTCGGAACACCGCTCAATACAGATTGTTTACCTTCTTTTAATTTAATTTGCTCCCAGTTTCTTTTTACATCTTCCTCATCATTCACAGTTACATTTCCATAAATATGTGGATGACGTCCTATCAATTTTTCACAAACTGACTCTATAACCTCCTGCAGGGTAAATTGATTTTGCTCTTGTCCAATCTTTGAATAAAAAACTATGTGCAAAAGTAAGTCACCCAATTCCTCCTTTATACCGTTCCAGTTTTTCTCTGTAATGGCATCGGCAAGTTCATAAGTTTCTTCTATAGTTTGCTGCCGCAGCGTATGGATAGTTTGTTTTTTATCCCATGGGCATTTTTCCCTAAGCTCATTCATAATAGTAATTAGCCGCTCAAGACCTTCAGGATTTTTTAACATAACAAAATTTAATTTATGAGAAGAGAGTTGTAAAGAGATGACAAAAGTAAACAGGTCTGCAAAAGGTTTATATAAAAAGTGGTTAAAAATAACAAACAAAATTTGCTTCCAAAATTAATGAGGTATTTTACATGTCTATAAAATCGAGATAAACCAAAATCAAATTTTCTCCGGAAATGATTAAGAAATTACTATTCCTGTACACCCCGCTTTTTCTCTTTTTAACAGGATTTACGATTGAAGCTAAGGCTCAGTATTATTATAAGGATATATGGAACATACAGCAGCTAAGCAACGAATTTTCTATTTTGAAAAACGAAAAATTAAAGTCGGTTAAAATCAAAAGTTTTGAAGATGACGGAGAACCAAGCGAGGGATTTTATTGCGAAAAGAAAATAAATAATAATTATACTCAATCGGAGATGCTCTCAAAATCTTACATAACCGGCCAGTCGCTGTTGGTTTCTGATTACAATAATGAAGGACGCCTCGTGAAGACAGAAGATGAGACCCCTACTACAAACAGCACTACAAACTATGAGTATGATGATAAAGGCCGCCTCACCATGGTGCGCCTGCTCACCAGGGGAAATGATGAAACAGGACTTATTACAGAAACCAGGCAATATTATTACAATGAAAAAGGGCAGCCGGAAAAAATGGAACGCAGGAAAAATAATACACTCGTTGCAACCATACATTTTGAAAAAGATGATAACGGCAACGTAATCGAAGAAAATGTAATTGATGCCAGAAGCGCGGATAAAAAATATTACTATTATTACGATGACAAAAACCGTATCACCGATGTTGTTCACTTTAATGAAAGAGCAGAAAAACTTCTTCCGGATTATATGTATGAATACAATACTTTAAATCAACCTGTTCAAATGATTACTGCATCTGAAACCGGGGACAATTATTTTATATGGAGATATACTTATAATGATAAAAATCTTCGCGAATCGGAAAGATGTTTTTCAAAAGAAAAAAGAATGTTGGGAAAGATTGAATATGAATATAAATGATCAACTGATAGTTCTCTTCGCCGCGCATTAAACGAAAATCACCTGGGGTTACTTTTTCAAAGTAATTGATAAATATCAACCAATATTATAAACAAGGCTATCAATACCGTAAGCATCATAAGCACTCTCATAGAAACTAAATATTTTTTAAAGCTTCTTGAAGCAAAAACTATCGCAAGCACGCAACATATTATTGAAATAACATTAATGGTGTTTAGGTTTTGCATAAAGGGCGGAAATTTTCCCAGGTAAGCGCTAAGTTTTTCATTTGCATTAAGGTCACTGGATTGTAGCCCTATTGTTGACCACATAATATAAAAAATTAGAGCCGGCAACAAAAAAACCATTGCGATAATAGCAGTTATTCTGGCTGGAACATGCGACTTGGTTGACATAAACTTCAGGATTTTTTT
>JBDTMP010000103.1:0-3642 GCA_039934215.1 Ginsengibacter sp. | reverse complement strand
TTTACGCTTCCATTTTCCTGCAATAGCGGGAAGGGATCGAGATGAAGATCTTCATCAAGCGTGCATTTTCCCGCCTGCTGAATATCGTAACTGTGGCCAAGCTTGCAACTGATTATGTTTGCGTCAAGTTTCCCGGTATTCAAAGGCAAATCGCAAGCCGGGCATACATTTCTGTACGCATATAACTGGTCATTTGTTTTGCAAACAACCAGCTGAATTCCTGAAAGCTCCACAGGTTTCATTTCACCATTAGTAAGCTTATCAACCCCGGTTATGGTTTTCCATCCCTGTGAAGAGAGCGTTTGTGTTTTCCCGTTAGAAATAAGATTTATTGAAGTAGCACCTTCTACTTCTAATCCTATAAGGTCGGGGCAGTTTTCTTCAATCGCCTGTTTAATTCCTAATTCAAGCGTAGCTGATGAAGAAGGGCATCCCTTACAATTACCATTTAATTTTAATTTTGCAATTCCATCTTCCAGACTTATTATCTCAACGCTTCCACCATGGCTATCCATGTAAGGGCGCACTTTTTCAAGGGCAAGATTAAGCCTGGTACGAAGATCAAAAGGATGCAGGTCGTGTATTAATAAAAGCCCGTTTACAAAACTGTCGCCAAGCATATTATTATAAATATCTTTCGCGGCGGTATTATTTCCTTTGGATATGATTCCCAATATTCTTTCGAGCCCTTGCCCGTAAAAACTTAATACTTCCTGCATACATTCCTGCATCATATTCTTTGCTTTCTCATCTGGTAATGCATCAATCTCTTCTATCAGTTCCTGTATGCGTTCACTCTGGCGGTTGAGCTCCGATATTTCATCAGGTGCGGCGCCTTTCTTTGCTGGATTATTTTTTTGTCCGTTGGATTTTATTACATCCTGAACAACTTCAAAATCATTTTGAGAAAATATACTCATAATACATTATTTAGCTTCTGTATAAATTTCTTTTAAAATATCATCAACCAATTCCACTGCTTTATCAACTGCTGCGTTTACGGGTTCTGTTAGCCCGATTTCAAAATCATCAACAACTCCCGGCTCGCAGGCAACAATAAAAACTTTAGCAGGCCATGCGCCAATTCCTTTTACAAATCTTAAAATGGTCGCTGGATCGGATCCATGCGGGTCAATAGGGCCGCCATCTTCGAGATTAGATTCAACGGATGTTTCTTCAGGCTCGATCACATAGAGAGTTCCGGGCTTATCGCCGCGTTGTGAAGCATCGAGAAGAATAAGCCCGTCGTAACCTTTCATAAGATCATACGCAAGCTTGAGTCCACCGGTTCCGAAATCTTTTATCTCCACGCCTTCCGGGAATGTTTTATGCAGCATTTTTTTTATCACCGCGCCGCCAAAGCCATCATCTTTCATAAACATATTGCCCACGCCCGCTATCATTACCCTTTTCTTTTTACTAGCCAGTGGTTCATGTGCCGGCTTTATGTTGACCGGTTCGCAATATTGATTTTCCATAATTGTTTTTTTAGCCTCACCCAACCCGTCTCCGAACGAATGGGACCTGAACTATGAAAATTTTTTAATTAGTTAATAATATTCATTTTATAATTTCCACTTCATCGGGACTGAAAAAAAGATAACGGCCCAGTTCGCGTGCCATATCCTGACCCGGATCATCATTGATGGTTACGGCGAGGTAAACTTTGTCTTCATAATCTATATAAATTATTTCTATTGTCGCTAATTTATTCTCCAGCAACATATCCATCGCATCCGATCTTCGCCGGCCAAGGGTAAGGCGAACTGTATCGCCTTTACGATATTCGATCCCATCAACAATTCTAAAAATCTCGCCTGGCGCATCGTTCATTAACCCGGTTGCTCTCATAATTAATCTTCTTTATCATTATTTAATTTCGATTGAGACAGGTCTGTAAAGCCACCATGCAAACTGATGATGTCATCCGGCGTTACCTGGCTCACTTTGCTGAGCATTGCACGCAGCTTTTCATCACTCTGCGCAATCTTTTGTTTTTCCTCATCTGACATTACACTAAAATGAAGCATAAGGGCTTCTTCAATTTCCAAACTATCGAAAAGATCGCCTTTACTCTTTGGATTAATTTTAGGATAATCATAGACAATAATGGGTGAAGAAAGTAAGGTCTTATTGCTTTCTTCGATCAATATTGGCCACGTGTCTTTGTTTTTACATTCGGCGATTAACGATTTCCATTTTTTACCAGGGTTTTGAAGAGAAATAAATTCACCATTCAACGCATTTAAAACTGTATTGGTAGAAAGAAAAGATTGACGAAAAATTTCATCTCTCGAAATATTCGCCGCGTTCATCACAGGCGTGTAGTTATTGATAAAAACAATCACGCGATATACGTTTTCCATACTCTCCAACGGAATTGCTTTTATTACTACGGTGCCTTCAATGGCGGACCGGCTTGCGATCTTTTTACCTGCTATTTTTCCATGTTCATCGTAAATATTTTCGTTTTCGAAATTTTCAGCGAAGCTAAAAGGCAGCAGTATCCTTTTATCGGCCAGGTAAGCAACAGGAATATCCCCGCTGCTTATTTTCCGTTCAATCGTTTGCCATCCCTGCTGATGAGATTTTTCATTTACAATTAATTCATAAACCGGAATAAAACCGTCTTCTTCAGAATCATTTATTTCTTTACCAAGTATCTCTGTTTTTATTAAATGAAGAAACCGGACGTCAATATTTATTCTTAAATTTTTATCGCCCGAAACAATACAATCGGTTATCATTTCCGCATGCGCATGTTCATTGCATGCACAATAATCAGTAGGATAAACAACGCCAAAGGGTATGGGCTTTTGATTTTTTATTGCATTGCGGTGATATGGAAATAATGAATACCCCTCGTAGAGAAGTGTACGGGTAAGATTCTCAAGAATGGAATCTCTATTTAATATATCATTGTTTTCATCGTTCATGCATGTAACTTTTCAGTTGCGCCGACGTCTTTTAAAGCCTGTTCCAGCACGGCCTCCAAACAATTTTCCAACGTTGGATGCGATGTCGCTGCTTTGTACATTACCAATTTGTCATAAATTTCTTTTCGTATTCTCAGCCACCTGCAACCAGGAAAATATTCTTCCATCATATCCTGCCACAAGCCCGCAGGCATTTTATAAGCGGCTTCTTTTTCCCAGGAAATTTGTGTTATTTGCAATTGCCCTTCCTGTCCTTTAAAGAATAAAGTTCCACTAAATAAAAATGCCAGGGGGACTTTTTCATCTCTTACCGCATAGAAATATTTCCCGGCAGCCAGCCCCTGGTCCTCACTGCATGGAACCGCAACTTCTACCACTGTTTTTCCTGTAAATCTTGGCACAGGAATATTTATGATCATCCACATTAAACTCCTGAGTGTTTCATTCCAGCGGGGAGGCTCGCCAAAAAGCTCATACAATCTTTTCTTTGTTTCACTGTCGTATGGTCGCCTGATGGCTTCAATCATTATCTGGCATTTTAGTGCGGCGGCATACACTTCTTCATTTTCAATTTCGTTTGATATTTGTAATTTAAAAACAATAGTTGGCAGCGCCGCATAAGGCCTCACTTCCGCTGATAAAATTTCAAATTTTAACTCTGGCATTTTACAGATTTTTTTTCCAGGTCAACAAAAAATTTATTGAT
>JBDTMP010000102.1:0-4587 GCA_039934215.1 Ginsengibacter sp. | reverse complement strand
TTTTTTCATGACAAATGAACTTCATTCGATTGTTTCTGTTCAAAAGGACGGATTAGGTAGTGGAGCACATATTCAAAGAGCCACTGATGAATTAAGTACACTGCACGATTTTTCTTTGGCGATGAACAAAAGCAATAAATGGAATTTTAACCTGATTGTAAAAACCACCACCTCCATTTTCACCATTTTTGACGGCGAGTATTTTAAAGATTTTAATAGTAACGGAAAAATTCAGGCTTTTCTCAACCCATACCAGGTCACCATTTCGCCCGGGATAAAATATCAGCCCAATGACTATTTCAGAATATCTATCTCGCCTTATTCAATTAACTTATACGGACTTACCAATCAACAAATTGCTAACACAGGATTTTACACTCAAACACAGGATGTAAATAATAATTATTCGCTTTTTGAATTTAAGCAGTTGGGTGCGGAATTAAATATATGGTATGACAGGAAAGTAAAAAACTGGCTGGAAATGCAATATCGCCTTGGCATTTCTTCTGATTATTTTACCAACATCGCGAAGAATGGATTAATGGATGCATTATTTATTACAAAGATAAAAATTATTAAAAATATTTATTTAAGCCATCGCGCATCCTTGAAAGCGGATTTAGCCGGTAAGCCATTTCGACCCTATTACAACCAAACAATTTTATTGAGTTTTGCCAAAGGCTTTTGAAGTTTTTTCATTTAGCCGGTTGAAGAAAACTTATAAGAAAAAAAATACCACGTTAACTTTCTTCCCTTCTGTCTTATCCTAAAATAAGTTTACCCAAAAAATTTGTAGAATTTCTTTAAAGTGTCATGAATATTATACATATAAAAATTGCACTCCGTGAATTGCTCCGAAAGTGGAAATGAAGAAGCCGATATTTTGTGCAATAAAACCTCGTTTGAAACGCTGGCTATTTTACCTTTCTATTCTTCTTTAAAGTGTAATAAAATCAGCATCAACCCAAGGAAACCAAGAATTCTTTCTGCTGCGCCTAATCCATTCCATGTATTGCTTTGCCACATGGCAAACCATTCTCCGCCAATAACCTCAAAACCTGTGTACCAAAGAATGATCCCGATAGTGATGCCTGCAATCGCCCAGTTTTTTGAAGCATGAAATATAGCAGGGCTGCTTTTCAATTTTTTAAAAAGTAACCAACTGCCTTTAATGCAACAAAATGCCATTAGCGTTTCCATAATGATGATGAAAATATATGCAATATGGAAAATGTAAATATTGTTGATACTTCTGTAATGAAGATGGCTTTCGGGAAACGTTGTGTCCATTTTTAAAACATGCGATACATACGGATAATTGCTATAGTAATCGGTAATATTTCCGAAGGCCACTATAGATGCCATCAGGCCAATGGATGCAACTGCAATTATTTTTACAATGCGAAACAGGAATGATGTTGAATACATTTTACGATAACTAATTTTTAGTACTTATGTATTTGTGAACATGTAATTTCCAGGATGGTGTTGCAGGTTATATTGAATATTCGTGCGCTATTTCTTCAATAAGTGTTGCATAAGTTTTCTTTTCATCATACTTCCTGGCCAAACTGATCAGTTTTGAAAGTATCCCCTGGTTATTTGTTTTGTATTGCACGCTTTTATTTACTTCTATCTTAATAATATTTTTTTGTATGGAAATAAATGTTGCAATAGAGTCCGACAAAATAAAGCCCCTGAAACCAAGCCCGTCAAATAATGGCTGACGGGCTGTTGTTTCAAGCCTTTGAATATCCTGGTGCAGGGCTGCAAAATCTTCTTCAGCCATTTCAAACACAGGATTCTGCCGCCCTGAAAAGCAATCAATCTCTAATTTATATTTAGTCGTTGTCATAGGCGATCAACTTATTATTACACTCTTACCGGCATAAAAGAAACCGCAAAAATCTGTGTAGTTAAGCCATGTTCCTGCGCCCCTGTCGCAGGTGCGGGGATCTGTTATTAATACATTGCTGTTATCATAATTTCTTGCGGCGGTACCCCCGGGCTTATGTCCCCAGAATCCGCTTTTTTGTTTTCTGTACCAATGATAATCTTTTCCCGGAGCAATAACTAATGCCATTAGTCTCCTCGGGTATTCTGATTGGGGCAGGCACGTGCACCTTTCAACCAAACCATCACGCATAGCCGCTGCTTTTACATCCTGGCAAGACATAGAGGCCGCTTGCTGGCCTGTAAAGCGCCCCGGTTGGGCGAAAGTATTTGTCTTCCAGTTTCTGCCATAGTTGTAGCAGTTATTATTGGCCTGTACATTGGGATCAAGATTCCAAAAATCAGGATTGAACTTGCTTTCTTCATACTTACAATCTTTGCATTCAGCATCTTTTACGGTCACTCGTATTGCCGACGCCCGTGGCCATTTGTGTCTAAATTTAAGGTACCTTTTTATTTTATCGATGTCTTTTTCGTATTGCTCAATGCTGCCCATAATAATTTTCTGCATCTCTTTATTTACTGGCGTGATTTTGTGTACGTCCATAGAGAACTTTTCGTATCCGGCCATCTGATCAACAATCGTTCTCGCCAGCAGAATACTTGTTTTTTGATCTTTTGCCGCACCGTTTGCAAATGTGAAAGATGAAGGTAGCTTATCAGCTTTTTCATCATCGAGGATTTCTATTTTTATTCCTCTAAATCCAAGCCCGTCATAACCATCGGACGATTTTGAAATCACCTGCTTTTCACTTGCAATTTTTTTAAGCAGTTCATCGCCTCTGCCATCATTTACAATCCACGAGGGATTAGGGCGGCCTGAAAATAAATCAACTGTTACTTTAAACATAAAAAAGGAATTAAATGTTACGCTTACTCTATTCACTTTTCAGCATTCGTGCTAAACACTTTAACCGGTGTTTTAGTTTCGGTTATTATTAAGCAAAACCTTACCGTTTATTCATATTCATAACCGAGCGGTGTAATATCCCGGGTGTCGGGTTCCGTATAAGCCCATGGCGCAAGAGCTCCTGCAATAACCGGGTTTTGATGATTGCCCGCTGCACTGTTATACCATACCCACCACAGGCGATCGAGGTTTGCATGGTGCATCCAGAAAACAGGATCAGCCGGGGAAGTGTGGGCACTGCTCATCGTGCCGCCTACCCAGCCGTGGATAATGCCATGCACGAAATTGATGCCAGATGACATACTGTTATAATTAGTTTGAGCCATCGCCGCCGGAACCGAAGCTGCAGTTGATGCTAAATCAGCTGGCAAGCCCGGGCTTCTTGTAACTGTAATAGGGCCTCCTGCGGTATTTACAACAGGCAACACACCATTAAGCCAGGATGGAAAGTCCTGTTGGTCTGGATCTGTCCAGTCCCAATAGGGCACACACACATCAGGATGATACCGGTGTAATGCCTTCTCAAACAGCAGAACAAATATGCGGTGCCACGGCAGTAAATATAAATTGCTGTGCTGCATAAACATGCCCTGGTGCAGGGTTACAAGCTGCCCCAGTGTGCCATCTGCATTAATCAAATTGAAAGCGCAGATATAGCGTTGCCTTTCGATATTACTCATTGCCGCCTGGCTTTTTCTGCAGCAAACTTTTTGAAATAGCCACGGCGGCAGTTTGAACCTGCTTGCCTTTGCCTGCTCAAGCAGCATTTCAGGAAAGGTCATGTGTGAAGGGACATTAGCGAGATTGCGTATAAGGATATTCAATCCGCTCAAACCCTGCATTGCATTCATATCCATATCCATTTTTGCAGAGTTGTTCTTTTGTTTCGTTTTCGTTTTAGTTGCCATAATATTTTTTTTGAGGGTTATTGCCTACTCTTTTCATTAAGGATTTTCGGCTTACTCCTGATTGTTTAGAGAAAGGAAATGGATAGATAGGGCGTTTCTTTTGTTACTGCATTTCGAAAAGTCCTATCTTAATTTGTTTCTATAGTGTAACGATCTAAACGGGTGTTCGTCATTTTGAAGATGTAACTCACAGTAGCGGATTAGTTGATCAGCGCGCCAGCAATTAGGAATTTTTTTCTAAAACTGTTTCAATAGCCAAAATTAGATTTCATTTAGGAGAGATCAAAGGGTGAATACCATGTTTTTTTAATGTGATTACACCTTTTTAAACAATTAAAATATTTACCAATACAATGCATATAAATGCAATTGACTTTTGTTATATTTTTAATTTTAAATGTACACTGTCCAAAACCCACATATTTCTTTTGCCGACGAAGCAGACAGGATTTCTATCAAAGACCTGCTGAATATTGCCTATCGCGGTGAGGCTTCGAAAAAAGGCTGGACATCGGAGGCCGAACTGATAGCAGGTGATACCCGCACTGATGATGCCATGTTGCAGAAATTAATGAAACAGCCGGGTAGTGTATTTTTAAAATATACAAATGATGAACATGAAATTACGGGCTGTGTAAATCTTCAGCAGCACGGCGAAAAAATATATCTCGGTATGTTTAGCGTATCCCCGCACATGCAGGGCGCCGGCATTGGAAAGCAAATATTAAAGGCAGCAGAAGAGTATGCGTTGCATAAAAAATGTACCGCTATTTATATGTCAGTTATCAGCCTGCGCAAAGAACTGATTAAATGGTA
>JBDTMP010000101.1:0-12381 GCA_039934215.1 Ginsengibacter sp. | reverse complement strand
ATTTCTTTTTCATTAGCTAATAAATAATTTACAGCTTTTTCAAGCTCTAATGCGTTTTCAATACTAATAGCGCCGTCACAATCAATCAACTCCTGTGCTTCAAAATTTTTATAAAATGCGGGCCCGAAAATAACAGGCTTTCTATATACCGCTGCCTCAAGGATGTTATGAAGGCCATCATGACCAAAACCTCCGCCAACATAAGTTATCGTTGCATATTTATAAAGCCGCGATAACATGCCGATATTATCAATGATCAAACAATTACTACCATTTACCGGTTGCCGATTTCCTGTTTCCTGTTCCAAATTCTCTCCTGCCTGTTGTAGCCCATCCATCCACTCTGAATATGTAACAGACCCATGAAATTCTTTCTTAACATCAGCGATATTTTCAGCATCAATTTCATGAGGAGCAATTATAAATTTTATTCCCGGATGTTCTCTTACAAAATGAATCCATTCAGCCTCGTCATCTTCCCATGTGCTTCCCGCGATGATTACTTTGTGATCGCCACAAAATTCCGCGATGCCGGGAATGTCTGTAAAATTGGAAGCAATATTAATTACACGATCGCATCTCGTATCTCCCGAAACGCTAATTTTATTTTCCGGAACTAAATTCAACAAAAGATCTTTAGATGAATTATTCTGAACAAAAAAGTGGGTGAATACTTCCAGAATTTTTATCCAGAATTTTCCATACCATTTAAAAAAAGGCTGGCTCTTTAAGAAGATCCCTGAAATAAGAAGAACGGGAATATTTTTATTTTTTAATTCACGCAGATAGTAATACCAGTATTCATATTTAATCCATAATACGAGGTCCGGTTTAAAAATTGCTATAAGCTTTCGGGCATTCGACGGTGAATCTATCGGCATATACCACACCTGCGGGTAATCTTTATTTTTTACGATTTCATATCCTGATGGGGAAAAAAAAGTGATGACAATCGATGCATCAGGATAGGCTTCTTTTATTTTGTTTAATAATGGACGGCCCTGCTCAAATTCCCCCAGGCTTGCACAATGCATCCACACCGTTTTGCCGGCCGTTGGAACATAAGATCTTTGTAATGTTTCAAAAAAATTCTTTCTGCCATTCACCCAAAGTTTTGCTTTTTTATTCCAAAGCGATGCGATACGGATACCTGTAGAATAAATTGCCAGGAAGATGTGATAGAATACGATCACCAGGTAATATTTTTTTAACAAATCTAATTTCTTCAGGTGGATTCACCGGCGATTAATTTGAAATTTTCAGTTCTTATTTCAATTACTATCTTTGCAGCCTTTTAAAAAAAGCGTATGAAAGCCCTTCAAATGGTGGATTTAAAACAACAGTATCTCAGGATAAAAGATGAGGTAGATGCTGCTGTTTCCAATGTTATTGAAAGCTCAGTTTTTATTGGCGGCCCGCAGGTTAATAAATTTGCTATCAGCCTGGCGGAATACCTTGGCGTAAATCATGTAATACCATGTGCGAATGGTACCGATGCTCTTCAAATATCAATGATGGCGCTTGGCCTTGAGCCAGGAGATGAAGTAATTACCCCTTCATTTACTTATGTAGCAACAACCGAAGTAATTGCATTGTTAAGGCTAAAACCTGTTTTTGTTGAAGTAGATCCTGCTACTTTCTGTGTAGAACCAGAAGCGATAAGAAAAGCAATTACCTCTAAAACCAAAGCAATTGTTCCCGTTCATTTATATGGGCATTCCGCTAATATGGAAGAAATAATGGCTATCGCGAAAGAGCACAATTTATTTGTGATCGAAGACAATGCGCAGGCCATTGGCGGTGATTATTTTTTTAGTGATGGATCGGTCAAAAAAACAGGCAGTATCGGCACCATTGGTTGTACTTCGTTTTTTCCCAGTAAAAATTTAGGCTGTTATGGCGATGGCGGCGCCATATTCACCAACGATGGTGCCTTGGCGGAGAAATTGAAAATGGTTGCGAACCATGGCCAGAGAACCAGGTACTATCATGAAATAGTAGGATGTAACTCAAGGCTTGATGCTCTGCAGGCGGCAATATTAAATATAAAACTTCCGTTATTGGATGACTATATTAATGCAAGAATTACAGTGGCAGATTATTATGACAATGCTTTTGCGGGCAATGAAAAAATTACAACACCATATCGTGCCCCCTGGTGTAAACATGTCTTTCATCAATATACTCTTATCCTTAAAAATATAGACGATGCCCGGAACTACAGGGACGGGCTGGTAAACTTTTTATCTGAAAATAATGTCCCGTCAATGATATATTATCCGGTGCCTGCCCACAGGCAGAAAATGTTCGCCTCCTTCGGTGGTGCAAATTATAATCTTGAAAAAACGGACTGGCTTACTGAAAGAGTTATTTCTTTACCCATACATACAGAAATGGATGAAGAGCAATTAAGTTTCATCACAAAAAAAGTTTTAGAATATATAAATTAAATACAAATGAATATTGCAGTAATTGGAACGGGATATGTAGGACTTGTAACGGGAACCTGCTTTGCGGAAACCGGGAATAATGTTACCTGTGTTGATATAGATGTGCAAAAAGTAAAAAAATTATCTTCAGGGAAAATAACAATTTATGAGCCGGGGCTTGAAAAGATTTTTTTGAGAAATGAAAAAGAGGGACGCCTGCATTTTACTACTTCAATAAAAGAAGCTATTGCCGATGCAAGAATAATTTTTCTTGCCTTGCCCACCCCTCCGGATGAAGACGGAAGCGCAGATCTTAAATATGTTCTAAAGGTTGCCAGCGACATAGGTAAACTTCTCGATAAAAACGATTACAAAATTGTAATTAATAAGAGTACAGTTCCTGTGGGTACTGCCGATAAAGTTAAGGAGGCCATTTTAAAAAGTGCCAGGGAAAGAGGAAATGAGAATATTGACGACGCCTTCGACGTGGTAAGTAACCCGGAGTTCTTACGGGAAGGAGTAGCCGTAGATGATTTTATGAAACCCGACCGCGTTGTAATAGGAACCTCATCGGAAAGATCAAAAAAATTATTAGCGGAATTATATGCACCTTTTGTAAGGCAGGGAAACCCGATACTCTATATGGATGAAAAATCTGCCGAGCTCACCAAGTATGCTGCTAATTCTTTTCTCGCAACCAAAATTTCATTTATGAATGAGATAGGACAATTGTGTGAAAAAATGGGAGCCGATGTTGACATGGTAAGAAGGGGCTTGGGAAGTGATGAAAGAATTGGAAGAAGATTTTTATTTCCCGGCATCGGTTATGGAGGAAGCTGTTTCCCCAAAGATGTAAAAGCCCTGGCGAAATCATCGCACCAGGTATCTTATGATTTTAAAATTCTGGAGGCAGTGATGAAAGTAAACGAGATCCAGAAACATCATCTATTGCCTAAAATAAAGAGCTATTTCAGCAACGACCTCGGTGGCAAAAAAATAGCATTGTGGGGTCTTGCATTCAAGCCCAATACTGATGATATAAGAGAAGCGCCTGCATTAACAATGATAGAAGATTTAACTGCCGGCGGAGCATCAATTACAGCCTACGACCCTGAAGCAATGGCTAATGTAAAAAAAGAAATGGGCGATAAAATATCTTATGCCGAAAATCAATATGATGCCCTGGAAGGAGCGGATGCTCTTGTGATAGCAACTGAATGGAGTGAATTCAGAACGCCTGACTTTAATAAAATGAAATCGTTGCTTAAAGGAAATGTAATATTTGACGGAAGAAATCTTTTTGATCTTACGCTTATACAGGAATGTGGATTTCATTATGTAAGCATTGGCAGGAAGGTGGTTACCTACCCCTAACCCCTGAAGGGGAACAATCCCGTGAAAGGGGATGTAAAATCGTATAATAAATTTATAAATGACACCAAATAATTCATCTGAATCATTAAGTACTAACTCCCCCTTTAGGCAGCCGGTGGGTCGCATTCTAATTACAGGGGCCGCAGGATTTTTAGGATCTCATTTGTGTGATCGTTTTATCAAAGAAGGAATGCATGTTATTGGAATGGATAATCTTATAACAGGCGACCTTAAAAATATTGAGCATCTTTTTAAACTGAGAGAATTTGAATTCTATAATTGTGATGTTTCAAAATTTATTTACGTGCCCGGAAAGCTCGATTACATTCTCCATTTTGCTTCACCGGCAAGCCCGATTGATTATTTGAAAATTCCAATACAGACTTTAAAAGTTGGATCTCTTGGCACTCATAATTGTCTTGGATTGGCGCTTGCAAAAAAAGCGAGAATATTGGTTGCTTCAACAAGTGAAGTGTATGGTGATCCGTTAGTACATCCTCAAAGTGAAGATTATTGGGGCAATGTAAATCCAATTGGCCCGCGGGGAGTTTATGACGAAGCAAAGCGTTTCCAGGAAGCTATTACAACTGCTTACCATACCTTTCATGGTTTGGAAACGAGGATAGTAAGAATTTTTAATACCTATGGCCCCAGAATGAGGCTTAACGACGGCAGGGCTTTACCAGCTTTCATAGGCCAGGCGCTCCGTGGCGAAGACTTAACCGTTTTTGGCGACGGCAGCCAGACAAGAAGTTTTTGTTATGTTTCAGATCTTGTTGAAGGTATATTCCGCCTTTTATTAAGTGATTATTCAATGCCTGTAAATATTGGTAATCCGGACCAGATCACGCTGAAAGAATTTGCTGAAGAAATAATAACTCTCACAGGAACAAAGCAAAAAATATCTTATCGTCCGTTACCGCAGGATGATCCGAAACAAAGACAGCCGGACATTTCGAAAGCCAAAGAACTTTTGAACTGGCAGCCCAAAGTAAATAGAGCTGACGGTCTTAGAATTACTTATGAATATTTTAAATCATTGACAAAAGAAGACCTATATAAACTTCCCAAAGAATTTGAAAGCAAGAGATAATGAAAGCAAGAGATAATAAAGTAATAATTATATTAATAGAGGTATAGAAAATAAATTATGTACACAGAATTACTTGATAAAAAAAAGAAACTGGCGGTAATAGGGCTTGGCTATGTGGGTCTGCCCATCGCTTTGGAATTTGCAAAACAAATTTCAGTTATTGGCTTTGATATTAATGCGGATAGAATAGAAATGATGAAAGAAGGGATTGATCCAAGCAAAGAACTTGAAAAAGAATCCTTCAGTGGCTGTGATATAGAATTTACCAATAGCCTTGATAAATTGCGTGAGGCAAATTTCTTTATAGTGGCAGTTCCTACACCGGTCGATAGCAACAACGTACCCAATCTTATCCCTGTTCAAATGGCTAGTGAAACCATAGGAAAAGTAGTGAAGCAAGGCGATTATGTTGTTTTTGAAAGTACGGTTTATCCCGGTTGCACGGAGGAAGATTGCCTGCCGATAATAGAAAAATTATCAGGACTTAAAAATAAGATTGATTTCAAATTGGGCTATTCACCTGAAAGAATAAACCCAGGTGACAAAGAACATACGCTGTCAAGTATAGTGAAAGTAGTGAGTGGTTGTGATGAAGAAAGTCTGGATACAATTGCGAAAGTTTATGAATTGGTCGTAAGTGCAGGCGTGCACAAAGCATCCTGCATAAAAGTAGCGGAAGCGGCAAAAATAATTGAGAACACCCAGAGAGACCTGAACATTGCTCTTATGAATGAGCTTTCAATTATTTTTGACAAAATGAATATCAATACTTTTGAAGTACTTGAAGCAGCAGGAACAAAATGGAATTTTTTAAAATTTCAACCGGGCCTTGTGGGTGGCCATTGCATCGGTGTTGATCCCTATTATCTTACTTACAAGTCCAACAAGCTTGGCTATAATTCACAGGTGATTCTGGCAGGCCGTGAAATAAACGATGGTATGGCTGCGCACATTGCAAAAAAGATTTTACAGCATATCATTCAAAACAACGGGGATTTAAAACATGCGAAGGTGCTGGTAATGGGAGCCACTTTTAAAGAGAACGTAAGCGATATCCGGAATTCCAAAATTGCTGATGTTGTAAAGGAACTTAAATCTTATTCCCTCCAGGTTCATGTAACCGATCCCCACGCGGGCAGTGATGAATTGTTGCATGAATATGGTTTTGAACTTACAAAAGAAATTTCAAATGATTACGAAGCGGTGATCGTAGCAGTGCCTCATAAAGCATATATGAATATGAATGACGAAGAATTTGCAGCGATTACAAAACCAAATGCAATCATCGCGGATATTAAAGGAATTTTTCGTAGCAAAATAAATAGTCGTAAATACTGGAGCCTGTAATAATCGTTGAACAAAATTCGCAAAAAAATAAATTTTGAATAACAAATTTCACGATGGCGACCTTGGTAATCTATCCTTTCTTATTACTGGTGGCGCCGGCTTTATTGGCAGTCATATTTCGGAATATCTTCTTAAAAACGGAGCTGGCAAAGTAAGGGTACTTGATAATATGTCCAATGGCTTTCAATCTAATCTTAAAATATTAAGAGATTATTCCTCTTTCGAATTTATAGAAGGAGATATAAGAGATATTGAAACGTGCAGACAGGCATGCACAGGAATTAATTATGTAAGCCACCAGGCTGCTTTGGGGTCTGTGCCACGTTCTATAAAAGAACCATCCTACACAAACGATGTGAATGTAAGCGGCTTCGTAAATATTGTAAAAGCTGCTGTTGAAAATAAGGTAAGCAAGCTTGTGTATGCTTCATCCTCTGCGGTATATGGTGACGAGCTTTCGCTGCCAAAAATGGAAAATAGAACAGGCAATTGTCTTTCACCCTACGCTGTAAGTAAAAAAGCAAATGAATTGTATGCACAGGTTTTCTCACAGGTTTATGATATCCCACTCATTGGTTTCAGGTATTTTAATATATTCGGGCCAAGGCAGGATCCCGACGGGCCTTATGCCGCTGTAATACCACTTTTTGTGAAAGCAATTATGACCAGGTCGCCGGCTTATATAAATGGCGATGGAAACCAGACAAGAGATTTTACTTTTGTTGATAATGCTGTACAGGTGAATATCAAAGGCATGCTTTCAAAAAATGATGAAGCAAATAATAAAGTATATAATGTGGCAATAGGTGAAAATTATTCTATTAATTATTTGTACGATGCAATACAACAATATTTGAAAAGTGATTATAAAGCTACTTACAAAGAACCAAGAGAAGGGGATATAAGAAATTCTTTGGCAGATATTTCTTTGGCGAAAGATTTGTTGCGATATCATCCCGGGACAAAATTCGACGAGGGCTTAAAAAAAACTATTGCATATTTTAAAGACCTTTATTCATAACTGGTTTTTGTGGATACATCAAATTGTGACATGGCATCCCCGCCAGGTGGTGGAATTAAAAAATGCATTGGTTTACATAAATCAAACTTTAAAAAACCAAAAATAAAATCAAATAATGGCTTTTGTAAAAACAGGTTTTCCCGGCTTGCTGATATATCATCCTGTAGTATTTGAAGATAAGAGAGGATATTTTTTTGAAAGTTATAATCAAAAAAATTTTTCTGCAGATGGTGTAGATATTCAATTTATACAGGATAACCAGGCCAGCTCTTCGTTTGGTGTTATTCGCGGCCTTCATTATCAAAAAAATCCGTTTGCTCAAACGAAGCTCATAAGAGTTTTAAGCGGGAAAATAATTGACGTGGCAGTGGATATTCGTAAAAACTCGCCAACCTACGGTAAAGCTTACTCGATCGAGCTTTCTGAAGAAAATAAAAAGCAACTTTTAATCCCTAAAGGTTTTGCACATGGCTATTCTGTAATAAGTGAAACAGCGGAAGTTTTTTACAAATGCGATACATTTTATAGCAAAGAAAGTGAGGGAGGTATTGCATGGAACGACCCTGCACTAAGTATTAACTGGAAAGTGCCCATGGAGAGTGCTGTCATTTCTGAGAAGGATTCCAATTATCCTCCCTTATCAGGCAGCGATAATAATTTTGTTTTTATTAGCTGAAAAATATAGTAATGAATAGCGGTGAATTTAAAAAAACAATATTAGTCACGGGCGCAAACGGGCAGCTTGGAAGTGAAATAAAACAAATTGCTGATAATTTTTGTTCGTTCAATTTTTTATTTGCAACACGGCAAGATCTTCCGATTGATAACGTACCCGCTTTAAAGAACTTTTTTGAAAAACAGCAGATACATTATTGTATAAACTGCGCAGCTTATACGGCGGTTGACAAAGCCGAAGAGCAAAAGGAAGAAGCCTTTCTTATAAACGCGGATGCAGTTGGTGAGCTTGCTGCAATTTGCAGAGATCATCAGGCAAAGCTTATTCATATTTCTACAGATTATGTGTATGATGGAAGTGAGCGTAAGCCTTTAAAAGAAGAAAATGCTGTGGCTCCATTAAATATTTATGGATGGTCAAAGCTGAGGGGTGAAGAGCTAATTTTAAACAAGTATCCATCGGCACTTATTATAAGAACGTCATGGGTGTATTCCTCTTTTGGAAACAACTTTGTAAAAACGATTCTTCGCTTATGTAAAGAAAAGGATAAGCTAAATGTGATCAATGATCAATTTGGCAGCCCTACTTATGCGGCAGACCTCGCTGATGTAATAATGAGATTTGTTGAAGCAGCCGAAGATTCTCAAAATTACGGCGGCATTGTAAATTATTGTAACAGCGGCACAACATCATGGTATGAATTTGCATTAGCAATTAAATCCCTGGTTCAAAGCAATTGCGAAATATTTCCAATTCCATCATCTCAATATAAGACTGCCGCTATGCGCCCAGCCTATTCAATCCTGGATACATCAAAAATAAAAGGAATGCTCGGTCTCGAAATTCCTTTTTGGAAAGACAGCCTAAAAAAATGCCTGCACATTTTGGAAAATAACTAACCGGGTGACATTTTTTTTGCGATGAAATTTTTAAACTTGCGGCAAATATTTTCAAAAAATGAATATAGAAGAATTACGGGAATATGCTTTATCATTAAATTCCGCGACGGAAAGTTTTCCTTTTGGAAATGAAACTCTTGTCTTTAAAGTAAATAATAAAATCTTTTTATTGGCGTCACTTTTTTCAGAAATTTTGCAATTCAATGTAAAATGCGATCCCGAATATGCACAAGAATTACGTGAAAAATATGCGTGTATTTTACCGGGCTATCACATGAATAAAAAACATTGGAACACCATAATTGTTGACGGTACTTTAAGCGTTTCTCAGTTGAAAGAATTTATAAAAGATTCTTATTTGCTGGTCGCAAAAAAGAAATGATTTTAATAAATATTTTGAAAGATTGGCTGTTAGTTTTTTAAATAAAACGTGTGGAATTGGGTTTCGTAATAACGTCTCTTCTCCTCTGTGGAAGGGGTTCAGGATGAGGCCGCTTTTAACATCTCTATAAATACAGAGTTTGAATTTTAAATTACATTTGATGATTAACTTCTCACGCAGCACTGCATGAAAATCATTGATTGGTATATACTCAAGAAATTTTTTATTACTTTTTTCTTTTGCCTGATGGCGCTTACTGTGTTAGTCGTTATCATTGACCTGAGTGAAAAAACGGATGATTTTGCAAAAACAAAACTCCCTGCAAGTGCCATAATTACGCAATATTATTTTGGTTTTATTCCACGGATTGATGCAATGTTGTTCCCGCTTTTTATTTTTATCGCTGTTATATTTTTTACTTCAAAAATGGCGAACCGGTCGGAGGTAATTGCAATACTCAGCAGCGGTATAAGTTTTAGCAGGTTTCTGCGGCCCTACATTTTTGGCGGATTTTTATTCACTGTTTTTTTGTGGTGGTGCAACCAATATGTGCTTCCGCCTGCAAATCAAAAATGGGCTACTTTTAATTCCAAGTATATTGATTTTAATTATGCGGCTTACGAAAACACTTCTACGGTAAGCAATAAATATTTTAAGCTGGATTCATTCTCCTATGCCGGAGTAAGATATTATGATACAACAAACAGAAGTGGCAATAATTTTTTTATTCAACAATTTCAAAATACTAACCTGGTTTATAACTTAAGGGCGCAAAGCATTAATTGGGATACAGCCACAAGAAAATGGCGGCTCACAAATGTTGTTGAGCGTCGTATTAATGGTTTAAAAAGCCAGGTCGTCGAAACGCCAACGAAACAAATGAATTTTAATTTTAAGCCGAGGGATCTGCAGCGTGATGAGTATATGAAAGATAAATTGACCACGCCTGACCTTAATGAATATATAAAACTTGAAAAGATAAGAGGTTCAGAAAATGTAAATTCACTGCTGCTGGAAAAGCATAATCGCAATGCCAATCCTGTTTCAGTTTTTATTTTAACCATAATCGGGGCATCCATAGCTTCGCGTAAAATAAGGGGTGGCAGTGGCTTTCACCTTGCTATCGGGGTACTCATTTGCGTATTATATATTTTGGTCGGAAGGTTTTCGTCAGTATTTTCCATGAAGGGAAATTTTAATCCAATAGTTGCCGCATGGCTACCCAACGTGGCTTTTGGCGTACTGGCCTGGTACCTGTACCGGAGAAATTCTAAATAATACTCATCTACATATAAAGACAACTCTTCTTTCTTTTTAATAATTCATTTGTTTTGCGTTAGGTGTAATGTTAACTTTAGGCCTATTGCTTTCCACATTGCATAAGCATTAAATAATTTTTTAAAAAAATTAATATATGGGCGTAGTTCAAGACAGGTTTAAGGCAAAGGCTGATATCTTAGCAGCAGAAGTTAAAGAAATATTACACGAGCATGGTGATAGGGTCATCGGCGAGGTAAAGCTTTCTCAAATATACCAGGGCATGCGTGGAATTACAGGACTTGTTACGGAGACTTCGCTGCTTGATTCGCAGGATGGCATTAGGTTTCGTGGCTATTCTATTCCTGAACTGCAGGAAAAACTGCCTAAGGCTGAAGGAGGAAATGAGCCCTTACCGGAAGGATTATTTTACCTTATGCTTTTAGGCGAGCTGCCTACCGAAGAAGATGCGCAACACATAAGCAATGTATGGCAACGCCGGAGTCATGTGCCCAGTCATGTATTTTCTACCATAGAAGCGCTGCCATTAACTGCGCATCCAATGACTCAATTTGTCGTGGGCATAATGGCGTTGCAGACAGAGAGTCGCTTTGCAAAAAAATATGCTGCCGGCATGAGCAAAAAAGATTATTGGTCCGCGGTCTTTGATGATTCCATGGATCTCATAGCAAGGCTACCGAGAATTGCTGCGTATATCTATCGCCGTAAGTATAAGTTTGGAAACCATATTCAGCCTGATGGCTTACTTGACTGGGCTGGAAATTTCGCACATATGATGGGCTTTGAAGATGAAAGTTTTCGCGAGCTGATGAGATTGTATATGACTATTCATTGCGATCATGAAGGCGGCAATGTTTCAGCGCATGCAACACACCTTGTTGGCTCCGCATTGAGTGATCCTTACCTGGCATTTGCAGCAGGAATGAATGGACTTGCAGGCCCTCTGCATGGGTTGGCAAACCAGGAAGTAATAAAATGGATATTTGAGATGCGTAAAGAATTGAACACGGAGTTGCCCACTAATGACCAGATAGCTGAGTATGTAAAGAAAACATTAGCGGAAGGAAAAGTTGTACCGGGTTATGGACATGCTGTCTTAAGAAAAACAGATCCACGTTTCGAGGCGCAAGTAACATTTGGGAAAAAACATATGCCTGATGATCCATTGGTAAATACAGTCTGGAATATTTATGAAACGGTACCCCCGATTCTCCAGTCTCTCGGTAAGGTAAAAAATCCCTGGCCAAATGTTGATGCACACAGCGGCGCATTACTGGTGCATTATGGCCTGGTAGAATATGAATTTTACACCGTCCTTTTCGGTGTTTCAAGGTCGCTCGGTGTGCTTGCAAGCCTTTGCTGGGACAGGGCTTTGGGGTTTCCGCTCGAGCGCCCAAAATCAGTTTCCAACAGGCTGGTAAAGCTTTGGCTTGAAGGGAAGGAAGAAATTTGGGGAGAATGATCATTCAAAATAATTAGTAATGAGGTTTAGAAAAAGATCTATAATATATTTGCCCTCAGTTTTGCAAACTGGCAACTGCAAACTGTGAACTACAAGGGGGAATTAGCTCAGTTGGCTAGAGCGCCTGCATGGCATGCACGAGGTCACCGGTTCGAGCCCGGTATTCTCCACAAAAAGTTATTAGCTCAGTTGATTAGAGCGGCCCGATAACAAATCGGGAAGGTCACCGGTTCGAGCAAGGTATTCTCCACAAGTTTCTCAAAAATTGATCTTTTATCTTCATTTTTATCTGTACTAACAAGGCCGCTAAACTTTTTACAAAAGGATCCAATTTTTCCTTTCCATCTTTTTATTATTTTGTAATAAATCAAGATATTCATCAACCATTTCAGACATACTTGTGCCTGACTTTTTGCACTG